>CAIYFP010000612.1 GCA_903925515.1 uncultured Verrucomicrobiota bacterium | reverse complement strand
TAGCGAGGGTTGCGCCGGCGAAGCTGGCCTTAGCGTGGGTGCAAGTCCCACCCGCCGAGTTGGGCTGTTCACGGCGGACCACAACCTCCACAGCGTCGCCGCGAGGCGGGGTTGGAAGCGGAGGAAGTTGAACAGACGGGCCGTAATGAAAATGAACCACATCCAATGAGCCCCGAAAGTTCTTCAACCGGAGATAAGCCGAGCCCCTCTTCGCTGGGCGAAGGCCGCAGGGAGCAGGCCCGACAATGGCCATCGCCTGTTCATCGCTCCGGCGGGGTCTGCGTGGACAGCACGTCTGGAAGCAAGGTCAGGGTAAACCGGGAGAACTTCTGCGTTGGGAAAACCAAATCCCAACCGTCCGCGCAAGCTGGCTTGTCCAGTGAGCCGGACGGCGACGCCGGAGTAGTCGGAGTTCCCCATAGTAGCGTCGATCTGCTCTATTTTAAAAAGAGTGGTGAGCCAAGGGGGGACACTTGCTCAACGCGCGGAGGCGAAGCAAAGGACGCGGCGATGGTCCCGAGCCAATCGGGAATAGGAACGCCGGATAAAGTCCGGGAGCTTCAAATCGCGCTCTATCGGAAAGCCAAAGCCAGTCCGAGTTATCGGTTCTGGAGTCTATACGGGGAGTTGTCGCGCCGGGGCGTCCTGGAAAGGGCGTTGGACGCACAGCTTCGCAATGGGGGAACCATTGGGGTGGATGGGGAAAGTCTGGCGGCGGTCAAAGCCGTCCGGGTGGAATGGCTTGACCGGTTGCAGCAGGAACTCAAAACCAAAACGTATCGGCCTAGTCCGGTGCGGCGGGTGATGATTCCCAAAAGCAACGGCAGCCAGAGGCCGTTGGGAATACCGACGGTCAAGGATCGAGTCGTGCAAACCGCCTTGAGCCTGCTGTTGATGCCGATCTGGGAAGCGGATTTCCATCCGCTCTCATTTGGATTTCGGCCCCAGCGGCGGGCGCACCAGGCGATCGACGAGATTCACCGCGCGGCGCAACAAGGTTACGTCGAGATCATCGACGCGGACCTGAGCCGTTACTTCGACACGATTCCCCATCGGGAGTTGCTCAAACAAGTGGCCCGGCGGGTGAGTGATGGCAGCGTGTTGCGGCTGATCAAAAGTTGGCTGCGCGCGCCCATCATGGAGGAAGATAGAGACGGGAAACGGCGTGTTTTGCCCAACCTTCGCGGCACGCCGCAGGGCGGGGTGATTTCGCCGCTCCTGGCCAACCTCTACCTCAATCCGTTGGATTACGGGGTGAACCAAAAGTGCGCAGGCCAGGCCCGGATGGTGCGTTATGCGGATGACTGTGTGCCACGAGCACGAGATGGGCCGATGAGTTCATCTGGTGCGCAACTGCACAACCGATGAGGGACAGAAGGCCCCTCGAGACCGGCTGACAGGAGCAGGTCTCAAATCACCTTCGGCGGCTGGGGTCAAAAGCCCTGGTCGTGAGCACAGAAGGAAAAGGTCCGGGAAGAACCGGATCAGATGGGTGATCGGGAGATGAACGCAAGTGAACCACTGATGACGTGTCGAAAGCGTAGGAACGAGGTCGAAACCGGGTTGGAGTCGTTGACCCGGGACGAGCAGGGACGGTGCCTGTTGCGGGCCCTGCGGCCTCCGGCATTAAGGTGGCATGACCCGATCACGCGGCGGTTGAGCGGAACGTGGGAACCTTCCGCGCCGATGCAAACCGAGCGGCTCAAGCAGAAGCCCTGCGAGAGCGTGAGTAGGAATGCGGTGCGAAGGGGCGGAATGGCCCGTAGTAGCGAAGAAGTCTGCGAAAGGCAGAGGGAGCCAAGGGGCCATGGACAGGGAGGAGGGTTTGCGGTGTCAACCGGCAACGGGAGGAACCCATGAACCCGCCACAACTCAAGCCGTTCTGTATTTCCAAGCATGCGGTGCTGGATGCATGGAAACGGGTGAAAGCAAACCGGGGCGCTGCCGGCATCGATGAGGAGTCGATTGAGGACTTTGAGCGAAAGCTCAAGGACAACCTGTATCGGCTCTGGAATCGGATGTCCTCAGGCAGTTACCTGCCTCCCGCGGTGCGAACGGTTAAGATACCCAAGGCCGGGGGAGGGGAACGAAAGTTAGGCATCCCGACCGTGGCGGATCGGGTGGCCCAGATGGTGGTGAAGAGGCAGTTGGAACCCAAACTGGACCCGCTCTTTCATGCGGACAGCTACGGATACCGGCCGACCAAGTCCGCGCCTGAGGCGGTGGGGCGAGCCCGGCAACGGTGCTGGCGGTATGACTGGGTGCTGGACCTGGATATCAAGGGCTTCTTCGACAACATCCCTCACGACTTGATGATGCGGGCGGTGCGCAAGCACGCCCCGGAGGCGTGGGTAGTGCTCTACGTGGAACGGTGGCTGAAAGCGCCGGCCCAGGATGAGCAGGGTCACCAGACGCCCCGGGACAAAGGAACGCCTCAGGGAGGAGTCATCTCGCCTCTGTTGGCGAACTTGTTTCTGCACTACGCCATGGATCAGTGGATGGTTCGGCAACATCCTGGCATACCGTTTGAACGGTATGCGGATGATGCCATCCTGCATTGCCGGAGCCGGGAGGAAGCGGAGCGCGTGCGCGATGCCCTCATCGGACGACTGGCTGAATGCGGGCTGGAGCTCAATCTCCAGAAGACCAAGGTTGTTTACTGCAAGGATGAGGATCGAAGAGGGAGCCACGAGCACGAGAAGTTTACCTTCCTGGGCTACGAGTTCCGGCCCCGGCGGGCCAAGAACTACCGGGGTGCCTACTTCATCAGCTTCCTGCCCGCAGTGAGCCCCAAGGCCACCCGGAAGATCCGTGAAGAGATTCGGGGATGGAAACTCCACTTGCGGAGTGACAAATCCCTGAGCGACCTGGCGCGGATGTTCAATTCCATACTCCGTGGCTGGGTGCAGTACTATGGGCACTACTATCGTTCCGAGCTACACCCGCTGTTCCGGCCCTTGGACCGGATCCTGGTCCGGTGGGCATGTCGGAAATACAAGAAACTCCGAGGTCATCGACGCCGTGCTACTCACTGGCTGCGGCGAATCTCCGTGCGGGAACCCAAGCTGTGGGCCCACTGGGAAATCGGAGTCCGGTGTCGGGTTCCCTGACGGGAGCTGGATGAGCCGAGAGGTTCACGTCCAGTTCTGCGAGCGCGCAGGGGTGAGACTCCCCTGCGCGACTCACCTCGTCATCGCGTGCCGCCCCGGGCAAGCTCAACGGGTGTTGGACCGAACCGAACGGTGGCTCACGACCAAAGGACTGGAACTCAACGAAGCCAAAACCCGCGTGGTGGACATCCGCCACACCGGGATCAACTTCCTGGGTTTCGGCATGACGTGGCGCCAGTCACGCCAAGGTCGGGGCTACCTGCATGTGGAACCCAATGCCAAAAGCCGAACCGCAATGCGGCAGGCGTTACGAGGCCTCTTCAATCACTGGACATTGGGGCGACCCATTGGCGAAGTGGTGACGGAAGCCAACCGGACGCTGCGCGGCTGGGCGGGCTACTTCCATTTCCGGAATAGCACGGCGGTGATGAGCACCTTGCGGCGATACAGTGAAGACCGGTTGCGCCGGTGGCTCTGGCGCAAGCACGGCTGCCCGCAAGGCCTGTGGAAAGGGTACCCATCCGAGCGATTGCACGCCCACTATGGACTCTATGCGCTGCCGATTACAGCGGCATGGAAGGCTGGAAGATGAATGAGTTCGGAGAGCCGAATATGGGAAATCCGTCCGTTCGGTTCGATGAGGGGCGGGAGATGTTCTGGTCATTGGCCTGCCGGCCTCTCAATCCAGCGTCTCCCGCCTACTCTACAACC
>CAIYFP010000611.1 GCA_903925515.1 uncultured Verrucomicrobiota bacterium | reverse complement strand
CATACACCACCCCGCGCTCGGTGACCGCCGCGCCGCCGTCGGCCGTCACGTTCCCCCCCAGCGTCGCGCCCGTGGCCGTCACGGCCGCGAAGGTTGGGTTCATGGCCAGAACCGGAGCCTCCGCCAGGGTCTTGAACGTCCCGGCGGCCGAGTAGCTCGTGCCGACGCGATTGATGGCGTACGCCTTGAAGGTGTAGTCGGAGGCCTTCACAAGGCCCGTCGCGTTCACGCCGAACACACCCGCGCCCGCCCCGGCGGGCAGCTTCGTCACGCCCGCACCCCCGATGGCCGGGTTGGGGTTGGAACGGGTGAGCGAATAGACCACGCCCCGCTCCGTCACCGCCGCCCCGCCGTCGGCGGTCACGTTCCCGCCGAGCGTCGCGCCCGTTGCTGTCACGCCCACGGAGCTTGGAATGGCCGCCAAGGTTGGCCGTACCGCCGCGAGCGTCGTGAACGTACTGGGCAGGGAATAGTTCGTGCCTACCGCATTGATGGCGTACGCCCTGAAAGTATAGCCCGAGAGGTTGGCAAGGTTGGAAACGGCGATGCCGAACAACCCCACGCCCATTCCAGCCGGAACGCGGGCCACGCCCATGCCCCCGATGGCTGGGCTCGCGTTGTCACGGGTGAGCGACCAAACCACGCCCCGCTCCGTCACCGCCGCGCCGCCGTCGGCCGTCACGTTCCCGCCCAAGGTCGCTCCCGTAGCCGTCACGGCGGCGAAGGTCGGGCTCGCGGCCAACGTCGGCGCCACCGCAAGCGTGGTGAACGTCGCGGTGGATGAATAGCTCGTGCCTGCCGCATTGATGGCATAGGCACGGAAGCTATAGGCCGTCGCGACGGCCAAGTCGCTGATCACCGTGCCAAATCCACCCGTTCCACTTCCGGAACCGACCTTGGTCACCCCGGGAGCCCCAACCACGAGGTTGGCATGGGCCGAGGATGGCGCATAGACCACGCCGCGCTGGGTTACCGGGGCCCCCCCGTCGCCGGTCACCGTCCCGCCCAACGTCGCCCCAGTCGCGGTCACCGACTGGGATCGCGGAAGGGCGGCCAACGTCGGAGCCAAAGGCAACGTCCTGAACGTGCTTGCGGCAGAGTAGGTCGTGCCCGCCGCATTGATGGCATAGGCCCTGAAGGTGTAATCCGAGGCATGGGTGAGGCCTGACACGGCCGTGCTGAAAGCACCCGTGCCGACCCCGCAAGGCAACAGGGTCACGCCGGCCCCGCCAAGGACAGGATCGCGATTTGAAAGCGTGGGAGCATAGACCACTCCTCGCTCCGTGATCGGGGCGCCGCCGTCGGCGGTCGCCGTCCCGCCAAGCACGGCCCCCGTCGCGGTCACGAACGTCGCTGCCGTCACGGTCATGGCCGGTGCCGACGCGAGCGTCGTGAAGGTCCGGGGTGCCGAGTAATTTGTTCCCATCCCGTTGATCGCGTAGGCCCGGAAGCGGTAGGCGGTCGCGTTGGCGAGGCTTGCAACCGGCACGTTGAATGTCCCCACGCCCATCCCAGCGGGCACTCGGGCCACGCCGACCCCGCCAAGGACGGGGTTGGGGCTGGCCGATGCCAGCGCATAGACCACGCCGCGATCAAACACCACCCATCCGCCGTGGCGGGTTACCGTCCCCCCAAGCGTCGCCCCGGAGGTCGTCACGGAGTCCACCGTCGGGATTTCGGCTACCGTCGGCGCAGCAGGCAACGTCGTGAAGGTCAAGGAGGCCGAGTAGGCCGTGCCAATACGATTGATGGCGTATGCCTTGAACGTGTAGCCCGATGCCTCGTCAAGGCCGTTCACCTCAACTCCAAAGACCCCTGCTCCAGACCCGGCGACCACCTTGGTGACGCCAACTCCACCCACCGCAGGGCTGGGATTGGCGGAGGTCAGCGCATAAACCACCCCACGCTCGATCACCGGGGCTCCGACATCGGAACTCACGGTCCCGCCAATCCTTGCTCCCGTCGCGTGGACTGCGGCCGCCGTCGGTGCAATGACTGAGGGCGGACTCGCCAGCATGAATGCATAAGCCGCGCCAGAACCAAAGTCGGGCGACCACACGTAGTCGCTCCCCTGGGCGCATGCACCGACGACCGCAAGATCCCCGGCGGCCGACACCGCGTAGCCGAAGCTGTCGCTCGAATCGGGTCGGCTGGCCTTGATGTAAGCCTGTTGGCTCCAGTTCTCCCCGATCCGCCCAAAGACATAGGCCGCACCGGAATCTTCCATGCCCTCGTTGGGCGTGCCGTTCACGCCAGCCGTGCCGCCATCCTCGCCAGGGGCACCTACCACCACCGTGTCTCCGGAGACCGAGATCGCGAAGCCGAAGTTGTCGTACTCCTGCGGGTTGCTTGCCTTGAGGTAGGCCTGCGTGGTCCATGACATCCCGCTACGCACGAAGACGTACGCTGCCCCGGCGAAGGGTGCGCTCGTGTTGGCAAGGCCGTTTACCCCCCTCGTGCTGCTGCTCTCCCACGGTGCCCCAGCCGCCACCGTGTCCCCGGAGACGGACACCGAGTAACCGAAGCCGTCCCCCGCCCCCGGGTATCGTGCCGCAAGGCTTGCTTGCTCCGTCCACTCCACCCCGTTCCACGAAAACACATAGGCCAAGCCACAGTCCACATGGTCTGCGTCCCCGTCGGCATTGGGCGCACCCACCACCACGGTGTCTCCGGAGACCGCCACCGAATGGCCAAATTGCATGTCTGCAAGCGTCAAATCCGACGGCTCTATCCGGCCCGGCCGCAGCCTCGGCAATTCAACCCACGTGCCTCCACCCCTCGAAAAAACATGCGCCGCGCCGGAATCCGGGGACCAGTCATCCTCGTAGGGTGCCCCGACCACCACGGTGTCATCCGACACGGCCACCGAATGGCCAAACATGGACAATTGGCACAATTGGCCTGTCGCCTCTTGGCTGCCCACCTTGAGAAACTTCGTCTCGCTCCACGCCGTCCCGGTACGCGAGAACACGTAAGCAGCACCCGTGGGCCCGCCGAACATGGGTTTGGCGTAGAGGTAGGTCCCGCCGTCCTCCCCGGTGACTGCCACAAGGCGTTCCCGATCTAGGTTCCCGTCCTCGTCGTAGATCTGGCCAGAATCCCCATCGAAAGGCGCCCCGACCACCACCGTGTCGCCGCTCACGGCCACCGCATGGCCAAACCATTCCTGGCCCCTGAGACGGCTCGCCTTCAGGTACGCCTGCTGGCTCCAGTTCGTCCCGCTTCGAACGAACACGTAGGCCGCACCTGAAGCATGGGAGAGATCATCAGGCACGCTGTTCACACCGGTCGTGCTGCTGTCCTCGTAGGGTGCCCCCACCACCACCGTGTCGCCGCTGATGGCCACCGAACGGCCGAAGAGGTCGCGCCAGCCCATGTTGCCCGCCTTCAGGAACGCCTGCTGCGCGACGGGATCGATCGTGACCGGGTACCGGGCCCCGGCCGCCTCCACGTGCAGCCACAGGTCCCCGCCGCCCGCTGCCTCGAACCGCGCCTCCATGTCCCTCCCGTCCGCATCCCACGCCCGCAGCCCTCCGTAGTTCACCACCGTCGCGCCTTCCCCGTCCCGGAACCGCACCCCCAGCGCGTCCTCCATCACCTCCGGCTGCAACGTCCCCCGCGTACGCAACCGCAACCGCACCGCCCCGGGCTCCCCGTCCGTGCTCCCGACCGGCGGCCCGTGCAACGTGAACCCATGCTCCAGGCCCCGCGCGTCGTTCACCCACCATTCCTCAAGCGCGCCATCCCATCGCAAGGCCAGGCGCTGGCCAGCGGCCGTCGCCACCGGGGCCACGCTCCCCACGGCCTGCTGCCGGTCGCCCGCCCCATAGCCGGCCAGCTCCAGCCCCCACGTCCATGTCCCCTCCCGCGGATGCGCCACGAGGCCGCGCCCGTCGAACCGCGCCGTCCATTCCTGCCCCGGGTTGCGCGCCTGCCAGCCCCCCTCCACCGGAAGGAACGAATGCCGCCACGCATCGTGCGCGGCCTGGATGCCGTCCCACTCGGTGCGGGAAAGTCCTGCCGGCACTTGGCCGGGCTCGACCGCCCGCCCCGGCTTCAGCGGCGCGCCGAGGGCCGCCGAGCCCACGGCCAGCACCAGCGCCGCCGCCCATCGTGCAAGGGCTAAGCCGTAGCGATGTGGTTGGGAGGGAAGTGATTGCGAAGCAGATGCTTCTGCAAGCCGAGGCGCGAGCGAGGCGCGGGCCAGTTCGAGGCCCGTAACGAGCGAACGACGAAGGAGTTG
>CAIYFP010000610.1 GCA_903925515.1 uncultured Verrucomicrobiota bacterium | reverse complement strand
GTCCACCCCGTCCACCCCGTCCACCCAGTCCACCCAGTCCACCCAGTCCACCCACCCCGACCCAGACCTCACCCTCGCCCACGCCCCCCGCTGCCGCCTCGATGACCCCTCCTCCCCCCTCCCCTCCGACCCCCTCCCCGACGGCTTCACCAACTACGTCGCCGCCCTCCGCGAATCCAAGACCCTCCTCTCCCACCCCGCCGCCACGCTCGGCGCCTCCGTCTCCCTCAAGGATCCCAAGGGCGCCGAGATCGTCGTCCCCTCCGGCATCACCCGCGAAAACCTCGACGTCATCCTCGACCTGTTCACCACCCGTCCCAAGGGCAGCAACCCCTCCCTCGTCAACGTCAACACCGCCTCCGCCTCCGCCCTCGCCCAAGTCCCCGGCATCGACCTCCCCCTCGCCGAATCCATCGTCTCCACCCGCTCCGCCATCTCGCCCGACCGCCGCCGAACCCTCGCATGGCTCCTCACCGAAGGAACCGTCCAGCCCGACGCCTTCCTCGCCATCGCTCCCTACCTCGCCGCACGCTCCTATCACTTCCAGTGCCGCGTCGCCGCCTACGCCCTCCCCTCCGGCACCTTCCGCGTCTTCGAGCTCCACCTCGACACCACCGGCCCCTCCCCGCGCATCACACGCCTGCGCGATGTCTCTAGCCAAGGCTTCCCCATCGACTTCAAGCTCCTCGTGAACGAGCCCGAGGCCCCTCAAGCGTCCGCGCCCTCCCGCGCCACGCCTCCGTTGCCTCGCCTCGCCGCAAGTCGCCATGGCTGACGCCCCTCCACCGCCCGGCCCGCGCTCCCTCCGCCTCCCCTTCAGGCGGCAGGCTCGCCCGCGCACCCCCACCGTCGTCACCGCCCTCGACCTCGACGGCAACATCCTCCGCGTCTGCCAAGCCACCCCGCGCTCCCCCGCACCTTCCATCGACCGCCTCGCCTCCATCACCCTCGACCTCCCGCCCGACGCCAACCGCGCCGACCCCGTCCTCCTCGGCAACGCCATCGCCCGCGCCCTCAGCAAGCTCCGCCTCAAGCCCGCCACCGTTGTCCTCGGCATCCCCCGTGCCCAAGTCGTCCTTCGCACCCTCCTCCTTCCGCCCGCCGACAACCCCGCCCAGCTCGCCGGCCTCGTCCTCTTCCAAGCCGCCCGCGACCTTCCCTTCCCCGCCGCCGAAGCCGTCATCGACTTCAAGGTCCGTCGCACCGTCCAGCTCCCCTCGCGCCCCTCGCCGCCCCCCGGCCAAGGCCCGCCTTCCAACTCCACGCCCAATCCCGCCGCCGACACCCCCGAGTCCCGCCTCGAAATCCTCGTCGCAGCCGTCAAGCGCGACACCGTCGAGTTCCACCAGCAACTCGCCGAGAACGCCGGCCTCAAGCTCGCCGCCCTCGGCTTCCTCCCCCACGCCCACGCTCGCACCGTCGAGGCCTGCCATGTCGCCGACCCCGACTCCGCCTTCGCCCTCGTCGCCCCTGCGCCCGGACGAAACCTCCCTCGAAATCCTCTCCCACGAGGCCCTCCTCTTCTCCCGCGCCACCAACTTCAGCCCCGCACCCGCCGACGCCCCCCAGCCCGCCGACCTCGCCGACCCCTCCGTCCTCGCCCCCAAGCCCGAGCCCCTCTCCCTCGTCCAGTTCGCCGTCCGCGAAACCGTCCGTTCCCTCCACGCCTTCTCCGGACTCGAACCCGACACCCCCGTCTCCAAGGTCGTCGTCGCCGGTGCCACCGGCCTCGAACCCGACCTCGCCAAGGCCCTCGCCGAACGCCTCGGGCTCCCCGCCACCCACCTCGACCCCGCCGCCTCCCTCCCCATCCCAGACGACGCCAAGCCCGAGGCCCATGGCGCCCTCGCCGTCCTCGGACTCGCCCTCGGACTCGCCGACCCCTCCGGCCTCGCCTTCGACTTCCTCAACCCCAAGCGCCCGCCCATCCATCGCGACACCCGTCGCCTCAAGACCCTCGGCGCCGTCGCCGCCTTCGCCGCGCTTCTCGTCGCGCTCCTCGCCATCCGCACCACCCTCGTCCGCCGCGAGACCGCCGTCCTCGACGCCGCCCGCGCCGAGCTCAACGACAGCAAGAAAAAATCCCCCTTCTACCGCAAGACCCTCCAGCAGGCCGCCTCCATTGAGGAATGGCTCGCCTCCGACCGCGACTGGACCGACCTGTACGCCCACCTCTCCGCCATCCTCCCCTCGGCCGAGGACATCTACCTCAAGTCGTTCACCGTCACAGGCAACGGTGCCATCCGCATCGGTGTCCAAGCCCGCTCCGGCGAAACCATCGCACGCCTCGACCAAAAACTCCGCGCCGCCGGCTACGACGTCCGCCCCGTCGCCATCACCCCGGGCTCCGACCGCTTCGGCTACGACTTCGCCTCCACCGTCGAGTTCATCCTCCCCAAGAAGCTCAAGATCGACCTCCCCTCCCTCAAGACCCCGCCTCGCCCCGCCGACGACGCCTCCCTCGACCCCAATCTCCCCAAGAAGGGAGGCCAAGGTTGAAACGCTCCGAGAAACTCCTCGCCTCCAGCGTCGGC
>CAIYFP010000609.1 GCA_903925515.1 uncultured Verrucomicrobiota bacterium | reverse complement strand
GACGTGTGCTCTTCCGATCTCCGGCGCGGCCTGAACCCCAGCCCCACCCGCCCCACCCGTCCCCTCCCCTGTCCCCATCCCCTTCAACCTCACCCCGCCGCACTCCACGCATTCCACCGCCTGCCCCGTGTATTGCCCGTGGCATCGCGGGCAATACCGCTCATGGCGTGCATCCGTCGGCTCCGGCGCCCGCACCCATGCATCCGGATTCCAGCCTTGCCTCCGCGCCCATGCGGTCATCGCCGCCACGGTCCGGGCTCGCTCCGCCTCCAGCACGGCCAACGCCGCTGGATCCGAGGTCGGCCGCGGCAACCGCGGACAGCTCAGGTCCCGGAACAAGCTCGCCGCAAAAGCCTCCCCCGCCGCCGCCTCCAAGAAAACGCCAGCCACGGCCGCAGGATGAAACGCCCCCATGCGTCCGCGCCCGGCGATGTCGGACGCGCGAAGGGCCGTGAAGGGCGACAACGCCAGCATGAGGGCGAGGCGCGAGCGTTCGTCCTTTTCCTCCGGATGCCATGCCCGGGCGATCCGGGCGAAGCCACGGGCAATCCAAAACGACGCAAGGAACACGGGCGGCACGGCCCACGCCAGCGTGGGCAACCATCCCCACCACCACACGGCGCCGGGAACGACCGCGAACAACCACGCAAACAACGCGGTCTGCACAAGCCGAAGGGGCCGAAGGACCGATCGCCATTCATCCAGCCGAGCCCGAACGGCAGCGGAATCGAAGGACTCGGCGGCGTGCCGCTCAAGGGCCACGCCCCGCTCGGACTCGCCCAACCTCGCCATCCGCACCAACCATGCGACGGCATGGGCGGCCTCGAAGGGGGTGTCGCCGCGCCAAAGCAGCGTGCCGCCCACCACGACGCGATCCCCCTCGGCCCGTGCGCCGGCGAGCGATTCCCATGTCCAGAGGCGAACGGCTTGGACCGGGTGGCCGTTGGCATGGAGGCTGGCGGCGGTGGCGGGGACGACGCCGGCCTCGGCGGCGGAAAAGGGACTGCCTCGAACGACAAGAAACTCCCCAAACGGCGGGAGGGGCCAGCCGATGTAGGCGTCGCCGCGCTCGTTGCGGAGCAGGGGCGAGCAACGCCATGCCCTGCGGTCGGGCGCGGCGGCAAAAACCACGGCGCCCCGCCGGACCCACCGGACGCATTCGCCGACGTAAAGGAGGCCGGCGAGGGCCAGCACCTGCTGGCGTTCGGTCACGTGTGAAGGGTGTTGTCGGGTTCGCGGCGGCCGCCAAACAGCTTCCTGACGAAGCTGAACGCGGCGACGACGGCGACGATGGCCAGCTTCCAGACCTTCTTGAAAAGGAGGCCAAGCTTGGCGAACAGGCCGAACTTGGCGGCGGCGAGCGTGGCGCCGCCGGCCGCAAGGGCAGCAAGGCCGACCTTGGCCACCTTGTCGCCGGGCCGGAACTCCGCGTAGGACTCCCCTTGGAGGTACTTGAACGAGTCCATGACCTTGCGGAACTCCGGGATGGTCTGGGCAGCGCGCTCGCCGTCCTCGACCAACGTCACCCTCGTGACGCCCTTCCGGCCAAGGATGCGGACCTGGTAGTTGATGAACTGCGCGCGGCCCGTCTGGAAGAGCGGCGCCCATTCGAGGTTGTGGGTGGTCTCGTTGTAGCGGGGCTTGGTATGCCATCCGACGACTTGGGTCGGGGGCCCGCCCTGCCGCTTGTTGCGCTCCTCCACCCCCCGCTTGTAGCCCTCGAGAATCTTGTCCGCCTGCAAGTCGTTCTTCTCGTCGTCCTTCACGTACCCAATGTCGTCGAACTGAAGCACGACCCACCACCCGTCCTGCTTGTGCTCAAGGATGCCAAGCACGGTGTCGGCATCGACCTCGTTGCCCGACATCTCGAGACGTTGGACCGCGTCGGCTCCGGACAAGACCCGGAAGTCCTTGCTGTACGGCACCTCGGCGCGGTTGCCAAAGCGGGCCGTCCCAGGGCCGTTCTTCCATGGCAGCTTCTCGATGTCGGCCTCGACGTCTTGCGCCCAAACCCGGCCAAATGCGCCAAGGGCAAGCAGGAGGACAGCAAGCCCGCGAAGCTGGAACTTCACTCGAATCATGTCGCGAGGCTGTCGCCCGGCGACGGGCAAATCAACGCGCGACTCCGCGCGTCAGCGAGGCATTTCGGGCGGCAACCATCCAAGGCTCCCGCCACTCGGGCCGAGTGCCCGCCGGAGCGCTGCCTCCTCGACGTCCTCCAGCCATGCCTCCGACGAAGACCCCTCGTCATCGTCGTCCTCATCCAGGTATTGCGGGATCGGCGGACGCACGGGCAGGTTCGGCAACACCAGCTCGGGGACACCCGCCTCGCGAAGGAACCAGTCGATGTCGCCCACGGTGCCGCGAACCAGGTGATACGTGTCGTGGCGAATCACGAGCCGTTGAAGGAGCAAGACGACACGCGGACGAAGGGCGGGGTCCATGGCTGCCGCGCGCAGCGTCTTGTCGTCGAGCAAGGGGCAAGGCTGATCGAGGATGCGCCTCAGGGATTCCTGCACGTCCTCGGGCGTGGGTTCCCGGGGAAACGCGTCACGGACCCATGGCCCGGCGAAAACCTTCCCGAAGAAGGCAGCATGGGCGGGGGTTACCACGGGGCGAAAAAACGGGATGGTTTTGGATTCCATTTCTTCCCGGGTTCGTGCCGTGCCTTCCGGGTCGGGATCGCCGACTTGCTTTGTCGTGCACTCGACGAACTCGCCGAGGGCCTGCTCAAGCCGGGCGCAGAGGTCATTCAAGGACGCAACCGAAGGGGCATCCAGAAGCAGGTCGGCCTTGCCCACGTACAACTTCGCCAGCACCTCGCCCCGGGGTTGCTCCCGGGTGCGCTCGCCCATCCATGCCAGTCCAAGGCAACCAACGCCCTCGCTCCTCGCGTCATCGAACGGCAACACGTCAAGCCGGGCGTGGATGGCGTCATACACGGCCCCCACGGAGTTCCTGAACCTGTACTCGGCAAAGCACCATGAGGATCTGGCAGCGCCTTCGAACGCATGGGCCTCAGCCTCGCGAATCGCGCGGAAGTGTCGCGTCAACGTCAGGTAATGGTCTCCCACCCACGCCGGCAGGCTGGCCAGGGCTTCCTCGCCCGCCTCGTGACGCGCCACGGCGGCGACCATGGACAACGGTTCATGCAGGTTGAGGAAAGGGAGCACGACCGTGGGCTCGAGGCCGCGAAGGCATCCCCCGGCAACGAAGAACAACCCAAGGACCGTCTCGTAACGAACCATCTCGGAAGCATGGTCCTCGTCCATGAGGATCCACGGGCCGCTCCCGGGGTCCATCAGGTCCACGACCTCGACCCGAAACCGATCCAGCACCCGCCGCGCCTGGAGAAGGCGGGGGCGCAGGGTGCACAGCGCCTTGAGCATGGCGCGCCGGTCGTTGGTCATGTCACGCACCGCCGTCCTTTGCCACCTTTCCACCCATCTCTGGCCATCGGCGTCGCGATGCCCGAAAATCCGCAAAACCGTCGCGGCGCCAATCTCGTCATCGGATTCTCCATTTTGCCCGGCCTCGACAAGCATCCTCGCGACGGGCTGGAGGCCGCCCTTGGGGTCGCCAAAGGCTTCCACCACCGCATAAATCATTTGCCATGCATCTTCAAAGAATGCCTCGTGTTGGGCCTCGCCGAAGGGGTTGTGGGGGCAAGTTAATGGGCAATCGATGGCCGTGTTGCGCTGCGACCCGCATTCCGCGGGCGCAATCGACCTTCCCAACGCCGGACAGGCTCGCTTGGCCGAGTACTTGCTCATGGTCTCCAATACTTGTCGGGCATCCTCGTTCCATTCGAGAGCATTGTTACCCCTTCCACACGCCGTGCCCGAAACGTCCGGCCCTCGCTGCATCCTGCGTCCCAAGACACGCTCGCGCCCCACGACAACGACCGGGTTCACCCACCCGCGCCGCACCTCCGGACCGCACCGTCCCCATCCATTCGCGCCACCACGTCGATGTCATCCACGACTGCGCACACCGCGATGTCCGGCGCGAGATCAGGATTCGCCGCAAGACGGCGGCCGTTGCGCGCATGGGTGGCCATGGCATGGGCAAGGTTCGGCGCGGCGTTTGCATGGATGAGGGCCGCAAGGCGCGCCGAGTCCAGCAACTGAAGCCCAGGCACGGCCGACTCAAGGCGCCGCACCATGGCGCCCGCGCCGAGCACGTCCTCGTAGGCCGCGTCCTCGTACGTGCCGCTGCACACCAGCAGCCACTCGGGCGTGGGTCGGGCCAGCATCCAGCGCGACACGGCACCGACGTTCCTGAGCGAGCAAGGCAGGACATGGGCCGCGCCGACGCAGGCCCTCAAGGCACGCGTTCCGTTCGTCGTCGTGGCCACGATTCGACGGCCGCCCACAGCCGCCGCCGTGAACTCCCGCGGCGAATTCCCAAGGTCAAAGTCCACGCCGCCCGACACGGCTGCCGTGATGCGCACGCCGTCGCGTTCGCCGGCCAGCAACGCTCCGGGATCCGCCGCCCTTAGCCCGAGCGCCTCGGCGAGGGTCGCGGCCGGCGTCACCGATTCCGCGCCGTTCGCCAAGGCCGTCATCAAGACCGTCGTCGCCCGCAACACGTCAAACACCACGCACGTGGCCCGGGACAGGTCGCGCCCCCGCAGCGCCTCGAAGTCCGCCGGGGTAAACAACACCTCAAGCCGCGGGACAATCGCCTCGCTCACGAGAACCGGTCCTCCGTCCATGGGTCCGCCGTGTTTGAGTAGCCGCGAACCTCCCAGAAACCACGCACGTCATGGTCCATGAAGGTGATCTCCCGCACCCACTTCGCCCCCTTCCATGCATACCGCTTGGGAATGATGACCCGGACCGGACCGCCATGCTCCCTCGCCAAGGGCTTCCCCCCCCACGAGTGCGCCAGCAACACGTCGTCGTCCATGCACACGTCCAGCGGGTTGTTCGTCGTGTAGCCGTCGTATGAGCGGAAGAGCACATGCGTGGCCGATGCCATCGGCCGGACCCGCTCCGCAAGGCTGAGAAAGCTCACCCCGGTCCAGCTCATGTCGAACTGGCTCCATGTCGTCACGCAGTGAAAATCACTCACGTCCGTGAACTGCGGCATCGCCATGAGGTCGGACCAACGCAGCGTCACCGGGCTTTCGACCAGCCCTCCCACACGGAGCTCCCACTGGTCCGACGACACCTCCGGCTTGATGCCAAGGTCCAGCACCGGAAAATTTGTGACCTGCCGTTGCCCCGGCGGCAGTCGGTCGGTCGAGCGGGCCTCCGGGCGCGCCTCGCCGGACATCTTCCGCGCCCATCGTTCCTTTGCCGCGATGTAGGCTTCCTTCATGCACCCGACGTTGCCCCAGTTCGTCCTTCGGCCCAACCGGGGAATCGCCCCAAACGAAGACGGGCGGCTCCCTTTCGGAAGCCGCCCGCATGTCCAGCCGTTCGAAACGGACCGGCTTAGCCGGGACGATGCAGTTGGGAGGGAAGTGATTGCGAAGCAGATGCTTGCGCAAGCCGAGGAGTGAGCGAGGCGCGGG
>CAIYFP010000608.1 GCA_903925515.1 uncultured Verrucomicrobiota bacterium | reverse complement strand
TCTTGGTGGCGTTCTCGAGGGCGAGGACAGTCTCGTCGTTGAGCCCGAGGTTCAGGATCGTGTCCATCATGCCGGGCATCGAGTCGCGGGCGCCGGAGCGGACGGCGACGAGGAGGGGCATGCCGGACTTGCTGCCGAAGCGGGTGCCCATGATTTTCTCCATGTTGGCAACGCCGGCCTCGACCTGGGCGCGCAGCTCCTTGGGATAGGTCCGCTTGTGATCGTAGTAATGGGTGCAGACCTCGGTCGTGATCGTGAAGCCCGGGGGAACCGGGAGGCCGATGCGGGTCATCTCCGCGAGGTTCGCCCCCCTTTCCGCCGAGTAGGGCCTTCATCGAACCGTCGCCATCGGCCTTCTTGTTGCCGAACACGTACACGTACTTCGCTGCTTTGGACATAGCTTCAGGATTACAGGTATAAGATGTGGGCCCGGCGGCGCTCCGCCGGGAACCAAGCCGCGCATCGTATCCATGGCCCCCAGCCCGTCAATTCCCAACCCGCCGTGAATGGTCCTTGACGCTGTCGCCGCAATATCAATACCGTCCCTGACAAAGGACAGCTTCCCGGTCCGGCTATGGGGCCGGCCAGCGAAAGTCGGAGGTGCAAACACCCGACTTTTTTTTGTCGGCAACGGGAGGCCGTGCCAGCGCGGTTCGCCAGTTTTTTTCCTATGAATGCGGATTTGATCGCCGTTTTGGAATTGTGGGAAAGGGAAAAGGGCATCTCCAAGATTGTCCTCCTGTCCTCCATCCAAGAAGCCTTGCTTGCGGCGGCGAAGCGGTCCGTCGGCCCCGCCCGCCAGCTCCGCGTCCACATCGACCCCAAAACCTGCGTCACCCGCGCATGGGCCACGGTCGTCGTCACCGAGAGGGTCATCTCGCCCCATGACCAGATCAGCATCGCCGAGGCCCGCGCTCAGGGCCATGCCTCGGCCAAGGTTGGCGACGAGGTCGAGGTCGAGGTCACGCCCCGGGACTTCGGCCGCATCGCAGCCCAAAGCGCCAAGCAAACCCTCCTCCAACTCGTCCGCCAACAGGAAAAGGCCAAGATCTTCGACGAGTACAAGGACCGGGTCGGCGACATCGTCTCCGGAACCGTCCGGCGCTTCGAGCGCTCCGACGTCGTCCTGGACCTCGGCAAGGCCGAAGCCGTCATGACCAACCGCGAACGCGTCCCAACCGAGGAATACCAGATCGGCGACCGCGTCCGCTGCTACATCAAGTCCGTCGAGAATGCCGCGCGCGGCCCCGAGGTCATCCTTTCGAGGGCAGATCCCGAGTTCGTCCGCAAGTTGTTCCGTCTTGAGGTCAGCGAGATCGCGGACGGCACCATTGAATTGAAGGCCATCGCCCGCGATCCCGGCTTTCGCACCAAGATCGCCGTGGCCAGCCGCGATCCCAAGGTGGATCCCGTCGGGGCGTGCGTTGGCCTCCGTGGCCAACGCGTGAAGAACATCGTCCGGGAACTGAACGGCGAGAAGGTGGACATCATCCCATGGTCCAGCAATCCAGAGATCTTGGTTGCCGAGGCCCTGAAGCCAACCCGCATCCTCGGCATCAGCACCGACGCGGTCACCCGCCGGATCACCGTGCGCTGCCCCACGGAAGACCTCTCCATCGCCATCGGCAAGAAGGGCCAGAACACCAAGCTCACCGAAAAGCTCTCGGGTTGGAACATCTCGATCGTCCCCGAGGACGAGCGCGCCGCGAACTTCGAGCACCAGGTCCAACATGCCGTGGATGAACTCGCCCTTGTCCCCGGCATCAACCCGGGGCAAGCAAGGACCCTCGTCAACAGCGGCTTCCATTCCGTCGAGGAACTCGCCGCCGCCGAGCTCGCGGACATTGAGGCCATTCCCGGCATCGCCGCGACGGCCGGCACCATCCTCGAGGCCGCGAGGGGCGAAATCGCCCGTCGAACCGCAGGAGCGCCCCCAGCCGCCTAGCCGATCTCCCCACGCGCCCCATCCCATTCACTCACCCGCCGCCGCCCCCTGGAACTCCCCCAACCTGTATGCCCGTCCGGATCTACGACATCGCCAAGAAGCTCAACATCGAGAGCAAGCTCGTTCTCGCGAAGGCGAAGGAACTGGGCATCAGCGCCGCCAAGGTTCCCTCCAGTTCCTTGGACAAGATCACCGCGGAGTACCTGGAACAGCAGATGCTCCACCTCGCCTCGCCCCTGCCCGCTCCAGCCCCCGCGGCCGAACCGGCGCCGGTCACCATCATATCGGGGCCCGAACCATGGGCCGAACCGCCTGCCGCAACCCCGCCCGAGGAACCCGGCCGCTTCCCTGAACCCGCTCCGGACGAACAGGCAGCCGAGGACGCATTCGTGCCAGAGGTCGGTTTCACGCCAACCCAAGCGCCCGCAGCCCTTCCCCTTCCCCAGGCCACCACGGTGCAGCCTGACACCGAGACTGCCGCAGAGGTCAGCCCAGCCGCATCCATGCCCCCCCCGGCTCCCGCGAGCCCCCCGGCAGCTCCACCCGCCGTGGCCGCCGCGCCGTCCCAACCGCCATCGGCCGCCGAGAAGCCCCAGGCCAGTTCCGTAACCGCACCCGTAACCGCACCCGCACCCGCACCCGCATCGGTGCCAACTCCCGTCCCTGCCCCGGCCGCGCCCGCTTCCCCACAAGCCGCCCCCACGCCCGCGTCACCCCGCCCCCAACTGGGCGAGAAGGTGGGCTCCATTGACCTTTCCAAGCTCGGTTATCGCCGGCCCGGGCAAGACGCACGCGGCGGACGGGACGACCGCTCCCAAGGAGCACCGGGCCAACGCCCCCAAGGTCCTCCGCAGCAGGGCGGGCGCCCCGGTTTCGGTCCCGGCCCAGGACGGCCGGGTGCCCCCACGCATGGCCGAGGGCCGTTTGCTCAGGGTTACCCTCAGCAAGGCCGCCAAGACAGGCCGGGCATGGGCCGGCCCGGGCAAGGCATGCAGGGCACTCAAGGTCATGGCCGCGGTGGCCCACCGCAGGCCCCACGCCCCGCCGCGCCCGCCCGGCCCCTGCTCGCAGCCGACGCACCCGTCATCCAGCTCCGCCCCCCCATCGTCGTGCGCGACCTCGCCGAGAAAATGGGCCGGCGCCCCTTCCAGCTCATCGCGGACCTCATGCAGATGGGCGTCTTCGCGACCGTGACCCAAACCATCGAGGCGGACGTCGCCACCAAGGTTTGCGCCAAGAACGGCTTCAAGTTCGAGACCGAGAAGCGGGACAAGGCCGCCCACGTCGTCAACGTGCCGCGCGAGCAGAAGGTGGAGCTGGACCAGGAGGACGCCAACGAGGCCCTCAAGCCGCGCCCGCCCGTCGTCACCATCATGGGCCATGTTGACCACGGGAAGACCTCCCTGCTCGACGTCATCCGCAAGGCGAACGTCGTCGCGGGCGAGGCCGGCGGCATCACCCAGCACATCGGCGCCTACACCATCGCCTACCCCCATCCCGAGCGCCGCGAGGAGGTCATGCAGCTCACCTTCCTCGACACCCCCGGCCATGCCGCCTTCAGCGCCATGCGCGCCAGCGGCGCCAACGTGACCGACATCGTCATCCTTGTCGTCGCCGCCAACGACGGCGTCATGCCGCAGACGCTGGAGGCCCTCGCCCATGCCCAGGCCGCCAAGGTCCCCATCATTGTCGCCGTCAACAAGTGCGACCACCCCAACGCCAACCCCCGCCGCGTCAAGGAGCAGTTGCAAGCCAAGGGCCTCACCCCGGACGACTGGGGCGGCGACACCCTGTACGTGGAGTGCTCCGCACTGACCAAGCAGGGCGTGGACCGCCTCATCGAGAGCATCTTGCTCCAGGCCGAGCTCCTCGAGCTGAAGGCCAACCCGGACCGAAAGGCCAAGGGCAACGTCATCGAGTCCGGCGTCGAGCCCGGCGGCCCCGTCGCCACCGTCCTCGTCCGCAAGGGCTCCCTCCACGTGGGCGACGTCGTCATCTGCGGCCATCACTACGGCCGCGTCCGCGCCATGATGAACGAGGATGGCCAACGCCTGAAGGTCGCGTCCCCGTCCCATGCCGTCCGCGTCCTCGGCCTCAACGGGGTGCCCGAGGCCGGTTCCGAGTTCTCCGCCGTGGACAACGAGAAGGCCGCCCGAGAGCTCGCCGAGCAACGCGAGCAGGAGCGCAAGAAGTCCGACCTCGAGGGCCTCCGCCCGCGCCGCCAGACCCTCGAGGACATCTTCTCCAACATCGCCCAGATGACCGCCAAGGTCCTCAAGGTCATCGTCAAGGCCGACACGCAGGGCTCCGTCGAGGCCATTTGCGAGGCCCTTCGCAAGATTGAGGCCCAGAAGGTCCAGCTCGAGATCGTCCACTCCGCCGTCGGCGCCATCACCGAGGGCGACGTCCTCCTCGCCTCATCCGCCGACGCCGTCGTGCTTGGTTTCCATACCCGCGTGGACTCCAGCGCCGCCGAGACCGCCAAGCGAGAGGGCGTCCAGATCAAGCTCTACGCCATCATCTACGAGCTCATCGACCAGGTGAAGGAGGCCATGGCAGGCCTCCTCGACCCCCTCCTCAAGGAGGTCGTGGTTGGCCAAGCCGAGGTCCGCAAGGTTTTCGAGCTCTCCAAGGGCGGCAAGGTCGCCGGCTGCCAGGTCGGCTCCGGCCGCCTCCTCCGCGGCAAGATGCGCGTTCGCCGTCGCGGCAACCTCATCTACGAGGGCGTCTCCCTCACCCTCAAGCGCTTCCAGGACGAGGTCGCCGAGGTGCGCTCCGGCTTCGAGTGCGGCGTTCGCCTTGACGGCTTTGATGACTTCCAGGAAGGCGACATCGTCGAGTGCTATGCCGTCGAGAAAGTTGCTCAGAAGCTTGCCTGACCCCGGACCGCGCCCGCCTTCCCAGGGCGCCGCCCCCGCCCATGAACGCCATCAAGCCTCCCAGCCGGCGCCTCCAACGCGTCGCTGAGCTCGTCCGACGCGACCTCTCCGAGATCATCAGGCGCGACCTGTCCGTCGAGGAGGTCGGCATCCTCACCGTCAATGACGTCGTCGTCGCACCGGACCTTCGGACCGCCACCGCCTACGTCGGGTTTGTAGGCACCAAGGCCCAACGAGCAGCCGCCCCCGAACGCCTCGAGTCCCGCTCGCCTCGCATCCAGCAACTCCTCGGCTCAGGCCTTCGCCTCAAGTGGACACCCGTTGTGCGCTTCGTCCTCGACGACTCCGTCGAGCGCGGCAACCGCGTCCTCGCCATCCTCGACTCCTTGGACTCAGCATCCCCCGGGGAGGCGCACAAGCCGCCCCCAAGGCCCATGCCCGACTAACGCCATGCCCTCCCCTTCCAAGGCCCCTCCCAAGCCCGCCCAGGAAATCATCGACCGGCTCCGCGCCTCCCAGTCCGTCTGCATCGTCGGCCATATCCGCCCCGACGGCGACTGCATCGGCTCCCAACTGGGGCTCGCCATGGCTCTCGAAGGCGCGGGCAAGGACGTCACCGTCTGGAACCAGGACCCCGTCCCGCCCAAGCTCAAGTTCCTCGACCCCGAACGCCGCGTTCGCAAGCCCTCGGCGGGCCGCCGCTTCGACGTCGTCGTCGCCACCGATTGCGCCGCGCTCGATCGCCTTGGCAACGCCGCGGACCACATCGGCGACCGGGGCGCGTTCGTGAACATCGATCATCACGCCTCCAACACCCGCTACGCCGACGTCAACTGGGTCTCCCCCCGCGAGCCCAGCACCGGCGAGCTCGTCTTCGATCTCTGCAACTGGGCCGGCTGGAAGATCACCCGAGCCATCGCCGATTGCCTCTTCACCGCCATCAGCACCGACACCGGCTCCTTCCAATACCCCAGCACCACCCCGGACACCCTCCACACCGCGGCCGAGCTCGTCGAACGTGGCGCAGGCCTCGGCAAGATTTGCGAGGAGGTGTACCAAAGCTTCCCCCTCACCCGCGTGAAGCTCCTGCGGCACGTCTATTCCACCTTCCGCCTCGTCCATGACGACCGCACCGCCTATTTCTGGCTCCGCAAGCGCGACTACTCGCGGGCCGGCGCCGCCACCGAGGAGTCCGAGGGCCTCATCGACCATGTCCGCGCCATCGACGGCGTCCAGGTCGCCGTCGTCTTCGAGGAGATCGAGGACGAGATGACCCGCGTCTCATGGCGCTCCAAGACCCCCAACGTGGACGTCGCCGCCCTTGCCAAGGCCGTCGGCGGCGGCGGACACCGCGCGGCGGCCGGCGCTCGGATCCCCGGCAGGCCTCTCGGCGTCCAACGACGCGTCCTGTCGGCCATTCGCAAGTCCCTCGACGCCGCCTAGCGGCACGCCCTTGCCCCAACCCCTTCCCGATCATGCTCCAAGCCTGCCCCCTCGACGGTGCCCTCCTCGTGGACAAGCCCGCCGGTTGCACCTCCCACGATGTCGTGGACCGCGTCCGCCGCCGTTTCCAGCTCAAGAAGGTCGGCCATTGCGGCACCCTTGACCCCAACGCGACGGGTCTCCTCGTCCTCGTCCTCGGCCAAGCCACCCGCCTGTCCGAGAAGTTCATGGCCTCCGACAAGGTCTATGAGGGCGACATCAAGCTGGGCGAGGCCACGGACTCTTATGACGCCGACGGCCACATCACCGGATCCCTGCCCGTTCCCCCGGTCACGCTGGACCAGCTCAACGAGGAGGCCCGGCCCTTCCTCGGCGACCAGCAACAAACCCCGCCCATGGTCAGCGCCGTCAAGATCCAAGGCGTGCCCCTCTACAAGCTCGCCCGCAAGGGCCAGGAGGTCGAACGTCAGCCCCGCTTCATCCACATCTACTCCTTCAAGTTCTCCTCCTACGCCGAGCCCGTCGCCCACTTCCGCCTCGCCTGCACCAAGGGCACCTACGTCCGCACCGTCGCCCATGAGCTCGGCCAGAAGCTCGGCTGCGGCGCGCACCTCCTCACCCTCCGCAGGCTCGTCTCCGGCAAGTTCGACGTCGCCAACGCCCGCCCACTGGCCGACATCCTCGCATGGACCGAGGCCGAGCTCGCCCGGAACGTCATCCCATTCCTCAAGCTCCGCGCCTACGAGTAGCCCGGCCGGCTCCGGCGCCGCCTTCCCCGCCTCATGCGCACCCTCGCCGATCCTTCCGATCTCGGACGCCCGGCGTCGGGCGTTTGCGTCGCCATGGGCATGTTCGATGGCGTCCATCTGGGCCACCAACACGTCCTCCGACAGGCCGTCCTCGACGCCCGCGCGCTCGGCGCCACCCCCGTCGCCGTCACGTTCGATCCGCATCCCCTCGCCATCGTTCATCCCGAGCACGCCCCGCGCCTCCTCCAATCCCCGGCCCAACGCCTTCGCGCCCTCGCAGGGCTCGGCCTGGACGCCGCCCTCGTCCTCCGTTTTGACCGTGATCTTGCCGCCATCGACGGACCCGGCTTCATCCATCGGCTTGCCGATGGCTTCGGCCGGATCCGCAGCGTCACCGTCGGCCAAGGTTTCCACTTCGGCCGCAACCGCACCGGCAACGTCCCCTTGCTCCGGGCGCTCGGCCGGTCGCTGGGCTTCGCCACCCATGCCGTCGCCCCCATCCACATCGGCCTCGAACGCGTCTCCTCCACGCGCGTGCGTTCGTCCCTGCGCGAGGGACGTCTCGGCATGGTCGCCGAATTGCTCGGACGCCCCTATGCGCTCGGAGGCATGGTGGTCGCCGGACGCCGGCTGGGGCGCGCCCTCGGCTTTCCCACCGCCAACATCGACGTCTCCAGCCTCGAGCTGCCGCCATGGGGAGCCTATGCGGCCCGCGCCATCCTCCAAGGCACGCGACAACGCGCCGTCGTGAACCTTGGCCGCAAGCCCACCGTCGAGGGAGGCGGCGCCGCCCCGCTCCTTGAAGTCCACCTGCTCGACACCCATCCCGACCTGTACGGATGCGAGCTGGAGGTCGAGCTCGTCCGCATGCTCCGCCCCGAACGGCGCTTCCCTTCCATCGAGGCCCTTCGCGAGCAAATCGCCCGCGACGCCGAGGCCGCAAGGGAACTCCTTGGCTGAGGCGCGGCCGCCATGGCGGGCGGAGCATGGCAACCCCATGCCTCGATCTCCCGCCTCAATCCAAGCAGGTTCAGCCGCCCCTTCTCGGCCACCATCCGCGCCATGGTTTCCGGCATCACCTCACCGCTCCCCAGCACCGTCGCCAACGGAGTTCTCGCCGCGCCGGAGGTCCTCACCTTGCGCCCCTCTCGCCAATCCTTCCGGTCCCGCTTCAGGCTGGCATGGGGGGCGTTGAGCCCCTGCCAGTGCGGATCACGCGTCAACGCGGTGCTCCTTCCCGCCACCCGCGGGTTGTCATGCCGCTCGTCACCAAACCACTGCCGGCTGTGCATCCAGTCCTTGTGCTCCACGTGCGCGTTGGCGTGAGGAGGTGGGAAGATCGCGATCCGCAAGCGGGCGGGTCGCGGCAGGCTTCGTGCCAACACGGGGTCGTGGAAGATGGGGATGAACCCCGGGATGGGCATCCCTGAGACCGCCGTCTTCGCGGCGTGGCGGCCTGGCGCGAGGAATTCCCCGCTGCGTGCCTCTCGGAATCCGTGCAGGAAGCGGAATGGGTTTTTCACGCCAAGACGCCAGGAGGACCTGTCTTTTCAACCCCCGTCGGCGCAGCGTGAGGCGACAACCGGGCACCCACGAACTGCTGGCGCGCGGATCAGGGGATGGCGTCATTCCTTGCTCCGGGGAGCCAACCCGCGCAGCGTGGCCGTCATGGGCGCGATCCGCGACCGCATGTCATGGGTGTTGGCCGGGTTGGTGGCGTTGCTTCTCCTTGGGGTTCTTGGAACGGGCGTCGCCGCCGGGTGGTGGTTCGCCAGATCAGTGGCCGCGTCCCCCGCCCCGCGCATGGGCGACACGCCCTCGGTGGTCACCCGGGTGCAAGGCTTGCACCAACTCGTGTCCGTGAAGTACGTGGTGGAGAAGGTGGTGCTGGTGGAGGACGCCAAGTGGTACGGGGAAACCCGCCTGCTCATGGTCGCCCACGGCGTGGCCAAGGCCGGCGTGGACCTCTCGCGGCTCGACGCGCGCGCGGTCCATGCCAGCGGAAGGATGGCCCGGGTGGAGCTGCCGCGCCCCCAGTTGACGGACGTCTATCTGGACGAGCGCCGCACCCAGGTGGTGGAACGTACCACCGGCGTGCTGCGGACGTTCGACAAGGACCTCGAACAGGACGCCCGAAGGCAGGCCATCGACCAGGTGCGGCTCGCCGTCCGCGAGGCGGGCATCCTGCGCGACGCCGAGGAGCGCGCCCGCCTGCAAGTCTCCGCGCTCTTCCATCAATCGGGCTTCGACAAGGTCGAGGTGATGTTCCGGTGAATGCGGCGCGCGCACGGCTGGTCATCCCATGCGCCTCATGAGCTTCAGGTCTTTCGCTTCCATTTCCCGATGAGCGCACCTCGTCCCATCCCGTTGGCCGGCGTTGCAACGGGCCTGCTCGCGCTGGCGTGGGTGCTCGCGGCGGCGGCATGGGGCATCCCCGCCCGGACACGGGCGGTGCATCCGCTGGCCATGGAGGCCGCCGGGAGGAACACCCCGTCCACCGTGGCGGCGGCCGAGTCCATGGTGTCGGCAGGAAAACCCGGGCCGGCCGCATGGCTTGCAGCCGCCGCAGCCGAGGCCGGACTGGCCGGCACCAACACGCTCTCGGCACGCGTCGCGGCGGGCATGGCGATCCCCGGCGCACGGGCATGGGGCGGCCCGGCCCCGCAAGGCGCGCCGACATTCGCCCCGGCGGGCACCAACGGGGCCGGGGCAAACCCCGCGGCGGACCTGTTCATGACGGCGGAAGCGCGCAGGGCATGGCGCCAGCGTGTGGAGGCATCGCGTTCGCCCGGGGCCCGGGCCATCTGGGAGGCACGAGCCTTCGCGCCGCGTCGGTTCGTGGCCGTGGACCGGCCGGGCGGGCAACCCTTGGAGGGAACGCTTCTCCTGATGGCCACCTTGCAGGAGCATGACGGGTTCTCGGACGGGCTCGGCGCCGCGATGCAGTCGCTCGTGGCCAAGGCACGGCCCGGCCAGCCCGCCGAGGGCATGGAACAGGTTTGCCTCGACCTGCTCGTCCTCTCGCGGCGCATGGACTGGACCAGCATGGTGGAGCTGCTCCGGACGATGCCCGATCCCGTCGCGTTGCGCGAATGGACGGCGACGGTGCAACAGGACCCGGCGGCCTTGCCCATCTTGACGGCGGCCTCGGTGTTGTCGGGCCGGCCCGAGGCGATGACCGGGCGCTTGCGGGAGCGCGGGAGCAAGGGGCGCGGCGAGTTGCTGGCCGCGTTGCGCGGCGGTCAGGGCTCGGCACGTTGGCTGGCCGGGACCAGGTTGCCCGTCATCGACGGGGCATGGGGATGGCCATGGCTTGCACCATGGACGTCCATGGAAAGGATGCTTGCAGGCTGGCTCCGGCTCGGCTTGCTGGTCCTGTCGGCCGCGATGGCAGGCGCGGGCGCGGCCGTCGCGATGGACAATTCAACCGAAGGCCGCCGCGCCCGCGCGCGTCGAGCCGTGGCATTGACGGCGGTGGCGGCAACGCTCTTGATGCTCCCCGCGGAGCCGTGGGGCGGCACAAGACAGGCTGCCCGCTTGCAGCTTGGGCTGGCCACGACGACGGGCACGACAGGCGCGAAGGTCAACGGCAAGACGGTTCAAGGGAGGGCGTTGAGGATGGAAACGAGCACTTTGGGAACGATCGCGATCTTCGGGGCATTGCAGGCCGCCGTGTATGTGCTGTGCCGCCGCAAGATCGCCGAGATCCTCGCCATGGACGAGCCCGCCGCCGTGCGCCTGCGGCTCATGGAGAACGAGGAAAACCTGTTCGACGCGGGGCTTTACCTGGGCATCGCCGGCACGGCCTCCGCCTTGGTCCTGCAAGTGCTCCAACTCGTCGAGGCCAACCTCCTCGCCGCCTACTCCTCCAACCTCATGGGCCTCGTCACGGTCGCCCTCGTCAAGATCGTCCATGTCCGGCAGGCGCGGCGCGGCCTCATCATCGAGGCCCGGACACCCGCCACGGCCTGAACCCGGGAGCGGACGATGAATCGCACCTTGCTCCTGATCCTCTGCGACTTCCTGCTGCTCAACCTGCTTGCCTTGACGAGGTGGGAGAAGATCGAGCCCGCCTTGCCAAAGCCCGACGCAGCGGTGCAGGGCCCCTCGCCGTCCAAGGCGGCCGAGGACGACCTCATGGCCTCCATGCGGGCGGCCTTGGAGGAGGAGCGCTCCGCGCGGGGGCGGGTCGAGGACTCGCTTCGCGGGGAGGTGGCTGCACGCGACGCGGCCATGAAGGCCCTGGAGGCGAAGGGGCGCGAGCTGGAGGGCGGCCTCCAGCGCACGCGCGACGCCGCCACCGAGCTGGGTCAACGACTTACCAACACGGTTGCACAGGCCGCACGCGAGGCGGCCGAGGCGCGAAGGCAGGTCGAGGAGGCCCGGGGCCGGGCCGACGCCCAGGCGGCCATGGCCGCATCGGCCGAGAGGGCCCGCGCGGCCCTCGCGGAAACGTCCAAGGCGGCGGACGCGGAGCGCCTGAGGCTGCTGGACGCCCTCGCGGCCCAGCGGGAGCAAGCCCGCGAGCAGGCCCGCAAGCAACAGGAGGCGCTGGCCGCCATGGAAAGGGAACGCAAGGCGGCCGAGGCCCGCGCCACCGAGCTCGCCGCGGCCGTGAAGGTCGCCGACGCCGAGCGCTCGCTGCTGCGCGAGAACGTGACCGACCTGCGCCAGCGCGTGCAGCAAGTCCAGGCCGAGAAGGAGAAGATCCAGGCCCAGACCGCCACGCTCGCCTCGAACGTCAACCAACTCGCCGCCAAGTCGGAGGAGCTGAAGCAGGAAATCCGCGACAACACCCCGGTCAGCGCCAACCTGCTCTTCCAGGATTTCCTTGCCCGCCGCGTCAAGGTCATCCTCGGCGGGATCGCCCCGGGATTGCTCGGCGGCAGCGTCAAGGAACGCGAGGCAGACACGATCCTCGCCACCGACGGCACCCGGACGGTCGCGTTGGTACACGTCACGGACACGCCGCTGGTGCTTTCCATCCCCGGCTTCGGCATCGACAGGCCCCGGGCGACCATCACGGCCAAGTCGGGCGGCATCGCTTCAGGCCCGGCAGCATTCCTCAAGGCGGACCCCCGATGCCTCGGGGTGCCCGTCACGGCGGCGGCGGCTCAGCAGGCTGGCATCCGGGCGCTGCCGCTCGCACGGAACCCGTTCAGGTTCCCGGACGCCATCCTCGTTAGCCGTGGCGGCAAGTACTACGGGGACGTGGAGTTCAAGCTGGACCCGCAGACGCCCGGCTACGTGCGGATGAAGACGCGCATCCTGAGCCGGGTCTTCGGGGAGTTCTCCCCCTCGACAGGCGACGTGGTGATCAGTCGTCAAGGGGAGTTGCTGGGGTTGATGGTGAACGGGGAATACTGCGCCGTGTTGGCGGACCTTCAGCCGGCACCGGACGGGGACCTGTCGCCGGAGATGGACCGGAACGCCGTGGGCAGGAAGCTCGAGACGTTCCGGGCCGTCGTGGACCGACTCCCCTTTGCGCTGCGCTAGGGCGTGTCTCGTCCAGCGCTGGTGTTGGGTTGCCCCAAGAAGGCCTTGGGTCGAGGCGTGAGGACGGAGCCTGCCCGCAGCGGTCTGGGACGGAAGAACCCCGAAGCCCCGGGACGTTCATGGAGCAACCCGAAGGGCCCCTGCTCTTTTCGCGTCCCACGTCGTGGCTCGCTCTTCACAGGCCCCCGCGGGTCTGCTCGTCGCTCGCGCCCGGTTGCACACGAAAATCCCTCGCCGCGAATCACCTGCGATTCGTGGGACGCGTACTGGGCGGAATTTCCGCTTCCGTTTTGCGCCGCCCAGAGCCTGAATCCGGGCCTCCAGTGCAGGACCTCCACCATCCCCGCCACTACTGCGGCGTCTTTGGCATCTACGGCCATCCCAACGCCGCCGAACTCACCTACTACGGCCTCTACGCCCTCCAACATCGCGGGCAGGAAAGCGCCGGGATCGCGGCAACGGACGGCAAGAGCTTCCTCGTCCACCGTGGCATGGGCCTCGTCCCGCAGGTCTTTCCGCCGGAGGTCCTCCACCGTCTCATCGGCCCCATCGCCATCGGCCACACCCGCTACTCCACCACCGGCTCCTCCACCCTCGCCAACGCCCAGCCCCTCACCGTCGATTGCGCCAAGGGCCGCATCGCCATCGGCCACAACGGCAACCTCACCAACGCCTCCGCCCTCCGCGAGGAACTGGAGGCCAAGGGCTCCATCTTCCAGACCACGGTGGATAGCGAGATCATCCTGCACCTCCTGGCTCAGCCCGCGCGCGGCGCCCATGAAAGCGCCCTCATCGACGCCGTCCGCCGCATCGAGGGCGCCTATTCCCTCGTCATCATGACCGAGCACGCCCTCATCGGCGTGCGCGACCCCCACGGCTTCCGCCCCCTCAGCCTCGGGCAGATGGCCAACGGCGCCTTCGTCCTCGCCTCCGAGACCTGCGCCTTCGACCTGATCCAGGCCCAGTTCGTCCGCGACATCGACCCGGGCGAGGTCGTCATCATCGACTCCCATGGCGTGCGGAGCATCCAGGCCTTCCCCGAGCAGCGTCGCCGCGCCTTCTGCGTCTTCGAGTACGTCTATTTCGCCCGCCCGGACTCCACCATCGCCGACCGCAACGTTTACAAGGTGCGTGTCAACATGGGACGCCAGCTCGCCCGCGAACATCGCATCGAGGCCGACGTCGTGGTGCCGGTCCCGGACTCGGGCAACTGCGCCGCGCTGGGCTACTCGATGGAAAGCGGCATCCCCTTCGAGATGGCCTTCGTCCGCAACCACTATGTCGGTCGCTCCTTCCTCCAGCCCTCGCAGTTCATCCGCGACTTCGCCGTGAAGGTGAAGCTCAACCTCATCGGCGACCTCGTCCGCGGCCGGCGCGTCGTCATCATCGACGACTCCATCGTCCGCGGCACCACCTCCAAGGCGCGCGTCACGAGCCTCAAGGAGGCCGGCGCCCAGGAGGTCCACGTCCTCATCTCCTGCCCCCCCCACCGCCACCCGTGCGTCTATGGGATCGACTTCCCCGAGCGCTCCAAGCTGATGGCGGCCAACCACTCCCACGACGAGATCCGCCAATACCTCAATGCCGACTCCCTCGGCTACCTCAGCGAGGCGGGCATGGTCGCCGCCACCGGCCTCAGCAAGGAATCCTTCTGCCTCGCCTGCTACAACGGAGACTATCCCGTCCCCTACGACCCCGTCCTCGACAAGCACATCATCGAGCGCCGCCGCCAACGGCCCAACAGCCTCGTCTCCGAGCTGGAGGCCGAAAGCCGCCATCAACGCCTGCTCTGACCATGGACCCGGTCGTCGCCCTCACGAAGACCCCTTGCCCCAAACCGCCGGCATCGTGAAGTCCGGGCCCCAAACGAGCGCACGCGCCGCCGCCGACGACGACCTCGTCCTGCACCTCCACCTGACCGTCGCCCCAGCCCGGCTGCAACTCCGGCTGTTCGACCGCAACTCCCAAAGGACCGCGGCCTCGGCCGTCGTGTTCCCCCTGCGGCGCTCGGACTCGGGCCGTTGCCAGCTCGCGGTGCACTGGACGCCCGACGATCCCGCGTTGCCAGGGACGGTCCAGCCCGAGTGGATCCAGGAGCAACCCCTCGTCTCCCAGGTCCACAGGCTCTACAAGCCCGCCGAGGTCATCCTCTGGGCGACCCGCGGCACCGGCGACCGCGAGGTTTCGGGCAGGTTCACCCTCACGAACACGTGGCGACCCTGGATGTCACGCATGCTGTCCTGGTGGGCTTGCGAGCACGAACCCAAGGGCCCCAACGCGGATGCCTCCTTGGGTGCAGACTACTCCCTTGCTGCCTTCGTGGAGAGGTTCCTCAAGTTCACCCCAGCACCCGCGCCGCCCCCACGGGAGCATGCCCCGGCCAGCCGGCCGCGCGGGCGCCGCAAGCAGCCCCCTGAACCCACCCCGGACGCGCACTCCCACCCTGGTGATGCCAGGCCCACCGAGGCCCCAGCCACGCCCCCGCCCGAGGTGGACGTCCTCTGGGACCCGCCCAGCCTTGACCTGAAGCCGTGTCCCGGCGTCGAACGCTCGGCGGCACGCTGGGACCTCCACGAGCTGGCGGCCCGTTGGTGGGTATCAAACCAGACCGACGAGCTCCTTTGCCTGCCGCACTGCTCGATCGAGCGGCTCGAGTACCAGGTCCGGGCCGCCTTGCGGGTCATCGGCGCCCTGCGCGGCCGTGCCCTGCTCTCGGACGAGGTCGGCCTTGGCAAGACCGTCGAGGCCGGGCTGGTCCTCAAGGAGTACCTCGTCCGCGGCATGGTCCGGAAGTTCCTCGTCATTACCCAGCCCTCCCTCGTGGACCAATGGGCGGAGGAACTCGCCGCCAAGTTCAACATCCCCGTCGTCACCACCCACGGCCCCGAGTTCCGCAACGACCCCACGACCTTCTGGAAGCAACACCCCGGCATCGTCGCCTCCCTCGCGCTCGTCCGCCAACCCGGGCATCGCCCGGCCGTTCAGGCCGAGCCATGGGACATGCTCGTCGTGGACGAGGCCCACCACCTCCGGAACCGGTCCTCCCTCTCGTGGGAGACCGTAAGCGGCCTCACGCGAAAGTTCCTGCTCCTCCTGTCCGCCACCCCCGTCCAGAACTCGCTCGAGGAACTTTACAACCTCGTCACCCTCCTCCAGCCCGGCCAGTTGGCCTCCCCCAAGGAGTTCCGCGCCCGCTTCATGGACCCCAGGCGCCCGCGCCAGCCCAAGGAACCCGAGGAACTCCGCCGCCTCCTCGGGCAGGTCATGGTGCGCAACACCCGCGCCAACTCCGGCATCCAGCTGCCGCCCCGCCGCGCCGAGACCGCCCTCTTCCAGCCCGACCCCGCCGAGGCCCTCGCCCTCCAGTCATGGGAAGGCGAGCTGCGCGAGGCCCTCGCCACCCTGCCACCGGCCCAGGCCAGCCTATGGGGTCGCCTCCTCCTCCAGGCCGCCGGAAGCAGCCCCAACGCCCTCCGCTCCGCCCTCGCCAACTTCCCCGACCGCCAGCGCTCCGCCCGGTGGAGCGATGCCCTCCTCCTTGCCTCCGCATGGCGTCGCAAGTGCGACCTCCTGCCGCCCATCGCGGCGGGCGAGGGCGGCGTCGTCGTCTTCACGCAGTTCCTTGCGACCCAGCAAGCCCTCGCCGAGTCCCTCGCCGCCGCACGCGTCCCCGCCTTCGTCATCAACGGCTCCACCCCCTCTGCCCAACGCCAGCCCATCGTCGAGGACTTCAGGCGCCGCGGCGGCGCGCTCGTCCTCACCCAGAGCGGCACCGAGGGACGCAACCTCCAGTTCTGCCATCGCATGGTGAACTTCGACCTCCCATGGAACCCCATGGAGATCGAGCAACGCATCGGACGCCTCCACCGCATCGGCCAACGCCACCCCGTCCGCATCCACAACTTCGTCCAGGCCGGCACCCTCCAGGAACGCCTCCTCGTCGTCCTCCAGGAAAAGCTCAACCTCTTCGAGCTCGTCGTCGGCGAGACCGGCCTCATCCTCGGCGACCGATTCGGTGAGGAGGACTTCGCCGAGGAGGTCCTCCGCCGCTGGCGCGACGGAGCCGACGGCCTCGACAAGGCCTTCGCCGACCTCGGCGCCACCCTCGCCAGCGCCCGCGACGACTACCGCGAGATCCAGCAGCTGGACTCCACCCTTTTCGCCCAGGACTACGCCGACCTGTGAAGCTCGAACGCCTAACGCCCGAGCCCGGAGCCCTCGCCTCCTTCTTCGACGACTCCCTCGTCGCCATGGGCGCGGTCGTCGAGCGGACGTGGTACGACCAGCTCCACGTCCTCGCCGAGGGCGACGCCGCCCGCGTGTGGAACGCCTCCGGCGACCTGCACGAGGCCGACCTTCGCTTCCCCGCCCCGGACGCCCAAGGCCCCCGCGACGCCTCCATCGACGTCTTCCCAGGCTGCCCAGCCACCTTCCGCCTCGCCGAGCTCCTCAACCCAAGGCCCGTGGCCGTCCGCCGCGCCGTCCTCGCGGCCGAACCCGCCTCCCTGCGCGCGCCCACCGACGAGGTCGCCGGCCGCACGTGGTCCCAGTGCTTCCCGTCCTCGCCCGCGTTCTCCCGTGCCTCCGCCTTCTTGCCAACGTTTCACTTCCGCCTCGCCGCCGTCGTCCGCTCCGAAATCCAGGCCATCGACCAGTCATGGTCCGTCCATCGCGTCCAGGCCTCCCTCGCCGACGGTTCCCCCATCGGCCGTGCCGAGGCCGAGGCCGTCCAGGCCTTCGACCCGGCCCCGCCGCCCGACGTCCCATGGTCCCCTCTCGACCCGGCCCGAGTCCAGGCCCTCCTCGCCGACGCCCTCGCCATCGACATGGCCCCTGAAATCGCCGCCGTACGCGCCCGCCAGCAACGACACCTCGCCCGCGAGCTTCGGCGCATCGACGAGTACTTCGCCTCCTACGAGCAGGAACTCCGCGCGCGTCGGCCCCGTCGCGGCACGGACCCCGAGGCAGCACGCAACAACCTCGCCGCCCGCATCGCGGCCGCCCATGCCGAACACCAACGCCGGCGCGACGACCAACGCCATCGCCATGCCATCCGCGTCACACCCCACCTCGACGCCGTCCTTGTCCTCGCCGAGCGCGCATGGGAGACGACGGTTTCCATTCCATCGGGACGTGACCGCGCGTCCCGGCGCGCCATCTACGTCCCGCATGCGCGCCGCTGGCACCTTGTGCCCGAGACATGACCCCGCCCGACCGCGCTTGACCGTCACGTCCAGCCTCCCGTCCCATCCTCCCATGGACCTCCCACGCCCCGGCCGCGTCCCGCCGACATGGGCCGTCGCCCTCGCGGCGCTACTCCTCACGGCCTCCCTTGCCAGCGCCGCCCCAACGCCCGGCGCACCGTCCAAGCTGGCATGGATCCCCCTCTTCAACGGACGCAACCTCGAAGGCCTCGATCGTTACCTCGCCCCGCCGCAGGGCGAGACGCGGCCCCTCGGCCTCAACCACGACCCGCGCGGCGTCTTCCGCGTCGAGACCGTGGACGGCCGCGGCGCCATCCGCGTCAGCGGCGAGATCTACGGCGCCCTCACGACCAAGGCCTCCTTCTCCAACGTCCATGTCCGCGTCCAGTACAAGTGGGGCTCCAAGAAGTGGCCACCCCGCGCCGAGGCCCGGCACTACCGCGACGCCGGCCTCCTGTACTGGTGCGTCGGGCCCGACGGCGCCGGCTCCGGCGCATGGCAACGATCGGTCGAGTGCAACATCATGGAGAAGGGAGTGGGCCAATGGTGGAGCGTCGATGGCGTCTATTGCGACGTGGAGGGCCGAAACGTCGTGCTCGAGCGAATGCCGGGCATCCCCTACCGCGGCGAAAGCCCGGGCGAGCAATGCGTCCTGTGGGAACCCGGTGCCCCGCGCCATGCCGTGCGACCCCACGAGGGCGTCACCTCCCCGCTCGACCCCGAGAATCCCCATGGCCAATGGAACACCGTCGAGGTGGTCGCATGGGGCAACACCTGCATCCATCTCCTGAACGGCAAGGTCGTCCTCGCGCTCTCCAACCCACGCTTCAAGGACGGCGACGCCGAACGACGCCTCTCCCACGGCCGCATCCAGCTCCAAAGCGAGGCGGCGGAGCTTTGGTACCGCGACCTTGAGGCCCGTCCCATCGACTCCATCCCCGACGCGTTGCTCGCCCATGCGCCCCCCGAGCCCGCGTCCGAGGATGGCTTCGAGCCCCTGCTGACCGGGGACGCCGCCTCACGATGGAAACAATGCGGCCCTGGGCGCTTCACGCTCAAGGACGGCGTCGCCACCGGCCACGGCGGCATGGGCCTCGGGTGGTTCGCCGGCGCCTCCTACACCAACTTCGTCCTGCGCGGCGAATGGAGGCAGACGGGGCCCAACTCCGACTCCGGCGTGTTCTTCAGGTTCCCCCCGCCCGGCGACGACCCATGGGTGGCCGTCCGCAACGGGCACGAGTTCGAGATCGGCGACCCGCGCCCGTCGAAGCCCTCGGAAGGAACCGGCTCCTTTTACCCCTTCCATGGCCCGGCATCGCTCGCATCGCTGCGCCCGCCCGGCGAGTGGAACGCCTACGAGCTCACGTGCGTCGGGCCCAACTACGCCCTCCGCATCAACGGGCGCCTCGTCAACACATGGACCGACCCCGGCGACCGCCCGCTATCGGGCCATGTCGGGCTCCAGAACTACGATTACCCCGACGCCGTCGAGCACCGACGCATGCGCATCCGCCGCCTGTTGTAGCCACGCACGCGGGACCCGGTCTGCGGCCGGTCCATCCGCCAAGTCCGGCACGCCATGCCGGGCCTGCCGCACGGGCGGCCGTCCCCTCACCGGACCATCCATGCCACAATGGCCTTCTGGACGTGCAGGCGGTTCTCCGCCTCCGTGAAGATCGTGTCCGCGTGGGCCTCCATCGTCGCGTCGTCAATCTCCTTGCCCCGGTACGCCGGAAGGCAATGCATGACCTGGACGCCCGGCTTCGCCATGGCGACCAGTTCAGCGTTCACCTGGTACCCGGCAAGGTCCCGGAGCCTTTGCGCCGCCTCAGCCTCCTTGCCCATCGACACCCACACGTCCGTGTACAACAGGTCCGCACGACGAGCCGCCAGACGGACGTCCTCGATCAACTCGATGACCCCCGACCCCGCCGTGTACCGCTCCGTCACCGCGCCCGGCCGCGCCGTCCAGTCGCAGTCCGACGCCACCCCCGCGCGACGCAGCAACCCGGGGGAGGGCCAATAGGCCCTCGGGGCCGCCATCCGCAGCTCAAAGCCCAGCTTCGCCGCCGCGAACGCCCAGCTCGCCGGCACGTTGCACGCCGCGTCCCCAACGAACGTGACCACCTTGCCCGTGATGCGCTCCCCCGCCGCCTCTTCAAACGTGTGGATGTCCGTCAGGATCTGGCACGGATGCTCGTCGTCCGTCAGCGCGTTCACCGTCGGGATGCCCGAGAACCTCGCGAACTCGACCACGTCGGCCTGAGCAAACGTCCGGATGACCGCCCCGTGCAGCATGCGCCCAAGGACCCGCGCCGTGTCCCGGATCGGCTCGCCCCGCCCCAGCTGGATGTCGTTCGCGTTCAGGAACAGCACGTCCGCCCCCATCTCCCGCAACCCCACCTCGAAGCTCACCCGCGTGCGCGTGGACGACTTCGAGAAGATCAACGCCCATGTCTGGCCCGCCAGCGGGCGGGCGTGGGTCGCCCTGCCCGCCTTGAACGCGGGTACGGAGTCGAGGATGTCGCGCATGTCGGCGGCGGACACTGCCTCAAGGCTCAACAAATGCTTCATGGCTAAACGACACGGGCGGCCGGTCCTTGCGACTGGCCGCCCGCAAACCGCCTGCATAACAGCCATCGCGCCATCACGTCACGAAAAATGAACGACAAAAACGCCGCCCCGGCGACCCGAGTCACCCGTGCGCGACAAGAAGCCGGAAAGGACATGCGATCGCTTCGCCGGGGCCTTGCGGGAAGGCAGGAAAGACCGTCCGGGCAACACGGGGCAACGCCATGCCCCGTTGCGCCGCAGGGTCGTGGGAAAGGATGGCCCGGCGGGCGGGCCGAGACCAACCGTGTTCGCCCGACACCACACGCAGGACGCCATGGGACCACGTCGGGCCGCGACCCCGCAGGACGATCCGCCACCACCGCATCCCAAATCCTCCCGCGAGGAGGCGGGAAGCTCGTGATCCGCACGCGGGCGAGTTGCGGCAGGCTTCGTCCCAACACGGGGGCGTAGCGGATGGGCATCTACGCCGGGATGGGCTTCCATGAGACTGCATTCTTCGCGACATGACGGCATGGCGTGAGGAATTCCCCGCTGCACGCTTCTCGGAATCCTTGCATGAGGCGGCATGGATTTTTCTCGCCAAGATCAGGGCCAAGGCAGGCCCTGGTGGACGGGGCCAGTGAAACCTGCCCCGGCGGCCAACCGGCGGCTTCATGGGCAGACGCCATGGGCACCCGTCTTTTCAGCCCTCCGTCGCCGCAGCGTGAGGCGATAGCCGGGCACTCAAGAACCACGTGCCCGGTGATCAGGGCGCATCGTCCCGGCTGGACGTCATCCGGAGGGTCCATGGCCGTCCGGGACTTCATCATGTCAAGACCTCGCGTCGTTTCGTCGTCTCATTTTGCTCAACGCAGGGATTGACTAGAAAATCTTCCTCTCCAGACTCGCAGGCCTTTACCGGCCGTTGGGGTCGTAGCTCAGTTGGTAGAGCACCACAATGGCATTGTGGGGGTCAGGGGTTCGAATCCCCTCGGCTCCACCACCG
>CAIYFP010000607.1 GCA_903925515.1 uncultured Verrucomicrobiota bacterium | reverse complement strand
CGGCCTCATCGCCGCCATCTCCCTCTTCGTCGGCGGCATCGGCATCATGAACATCATGCTTGCCTCCATCTCCGAGCGCATCCGCGAGATCGGCATCCGCAAGGCCGTCGGCGCCTCCGGCCCCGACATCTTCGTCCAGATCGTCGTCGAATCCGTCACCCTCGCTGTCCTCGGCGGACTCCTCGGCCTCCTCTGCTCCCGCGGCGTCGTCTGGGGCATCGCCAGCCTTACCCCCACCGACAACGCCCCCGTCATCACCGCCGGATCCATGGCCTTCGCCTTCTCCTTCAGCCTCCTCGTCGGCGTCCTCGCAGGCCTCGTCCCAGCCTTCAAGGCCGCCCGCCTCAGCGTCATCCAATCCCTCCGCTACGACTGACGCCATGGCCCTCCTCAACACCCTCGTCATCGGCCTCAAGGAAATCTGGGCCCACGCCTTCCGCTCCGTCCTCACCATGTTCGGCATCGTCCTCGGTGTCGCCTCCCTCGTCGGCATGTCCGCGCTCATCAAGGGCATGGAAAACGGCATGCGCGAATCCATGGTCGCCATGGGCGGCGCAGACAAGGTCCTCCTCGAGTCCCAGCCCGTCCCCGCCCATCAGGACCACCTCGCCGACCAAGCCCCAGGCAAGACCCTCCGTGACGTCATGGCCCTCCGGGCCAGCGCCCCGCTCCTGCGCCTCGTCTCCCCGGAGATGGCCGTCGAACCCGCCGTCCTCACCCGGGGCGACAAGGCCTGCGACCCCTCCGAATGCGTCGGCGTCTCCCCGGCCGTCCTCGAAATGAACATCCACCACGTCGAGCACGGCCGCTTCTTCAACGACATCGACGAGGAAAAGGCCCACGCCGTCTGCGTCATCGGCACCGGAATCCGCGACGCCCTCTTCGGCTCCCCGGAACAATCCGGCCGCGACATCGTCCCCCTCGGCGAGCAAATCCTCATCAACGGCCAGCCGTTCACCATCGTCGGCATGTTCGAGCGCTACATGAGCGAGCAGGAAGCCAAGGAACGCGCCCTCGCCAAGGCCAACCCCAACCCCGCCCCCGACCAAGCCGGCCCCAAGCGCCAAAAGGGCTGGGGCGGACGCGGCGGCTGGGCCTTCACCCGCAAGAACCTCACCATCTACATCCCCCTCAACACCGCATGGGTCCGCTTCAGACTCGCCGGTGACCTCGACGGCATCCCCGACCCCCGCCTCTCCGACATCGACCTCAAGGTCCACGACCTCTCCCAGCTGGAGCCCGCCATCCAGCAGGCCCGCAACGTCCTCCTCGTCACCCACAACGGCATCGAGGACTTCAACTTCCGCACCCAGGAAAACCAGGTCGAAAGCATCAACAAGCAAATCGCGAGCGCCCGCCTCTCCGGCGGCATCATCGCCGGCATCAGCCTCCTCGTCGGCGGCATCGGCATCATGAACATCATGCTCGCCTCCATCACCGAGCGCATCCGCGAGATCGGCACCTGCAAGGCCCTCGGCGCCACCGGCACCGCCATCTTTACCCAAATCATCGTCGAGAGCGTGGTCCTCTCCATCCTCGGCGCACTCGCCGGCCTCCTCGCCTCGGGTGCCCTCGTGCGCGTCCTCTCCCTCATCTCCCCCACCGGCAACACCCCCGTTGTCACTCTCGAAGCCCCGCCCCACCCCCCCGAAAACGGCTTCCAATTCTTGGCCCTTCGTGGCCCTTCACATCCAACTTAAGACAAGTGG
>CAIYFP010000606.1 GCA_903925515.1 uncultured Verrucomicrobiota bacterium | reverse complement strand
GAGTACCTTTTCCGGGAGGCCGAACGACAGCCGGACGAGACCTCCAAGGCCCTCAAGCGCTCCGAAATCCAGCAACAGTTCAACCTTTGGCCGTTCACCGCGCAGGTCGTGTGCATCGCCATGGTCAACGCCGACACCGGCCGGGGGCAGGTGTTGTTCCAGTCGGACGACTTCGAGGAGGAGGCCACCGCCGGGGGCGCGGGCGTGGAGTTTGCGCCGCAGATGGACGAGTCCGAGTTGCTCACCGCGTTCTGGGATGTTGCGCGGCGCTACGACTCGATCGTGACCTTCAACGGGCGGGGCTTCGACGTCCCCTTCCTTTACCTCCGTTCGGCGCTGTTGAACGTGCCGATCTCGCGCAGGGACTGGCTCGGCTACCGCTTCCAGACGGACCCCCATTGCGACCTTGCGGAGCAGTTCACGTTCTACAACGTGTCCGGCAAGGACGGCGCCGCGCGGCGGTTCAACCTCGACTTCTACTGCCGGGCCTTCGGCGTCCCGTCGCCCAAGGCCGAGGGCGTCACCGGCCGCGACGTCAACGACCTGCTCGCCGAGGGTCGCCACCGCGAGATTGCGGAGTACTGCCTGCGGGACGTGAAGGCCACCGCCGAGTTGCATCGGATCTGGAAGGAACGCCTCGCCGGCATCAAGTAGCCCCCAACGCCCAGGCCCAAGCACCGGATCCAGTCCCATGCCCCCAGCACCGCTCGCCCGCGAGGTCCTGTCCCCCGGCTCCGTCATCGGCATCTTGGGCGGTGGCCAGCTCGGGCGCATGCTTGCCCTCGCCGCCCGCTCCCTCGGCTATCGCGTCCATGTCTTCACCCCGGAGCCCGGCTCGCCCGCCGGGCAGGTCGCCGACCTGGAATGCGTCGCCCCGTATGACGACCTCGCGCGCGTGCGCGAGTTCGCCCGCGGCACGCATGTCGTCACCTTCGAGTTCGAGAACGTCCCGTCCGCAACATCCGCCGCCGCCGCCGAGGTCGTCCCCGTTCGCCCGGACGGGCGCGTGCTTCACGTGACGCAGCATCGGCTGCGCGAGAAGACGTTCCTCCGGGAGCATGGCTTCCCCGTGACGCCTTTTCGCCCGGTGGACACGCTCGCCGACCTGCGGCGCGCCGTCGGCGAGCTTGGCCTGCCCGCGGTCCTCAAGACCGCCGCGTTCGGCTACGACGGCAAGGGCCAGCAGGTGCTCGCGTCGGACCCGGACCTTGCGCCCGCCATCGACGCGCTTCGGGGCGCGCCGGCGGTCCTTGAGGCCATGGTCGATTTCACCCTCGAGTTGTCCGTGGTAGGGGCTCGTTCCGTGTCCGGGGAGTTCAGGGCCTTCCCCGTCTTCCAGAACGCCCATGCGCGGCACATCCTCGACGTGACGGTCGTGCCGGCGGACATACCGGCGCCCCTCGATGCCGAGGCCCGCGACCTCGCGCGGCGAATCCTCGAGGCGCTCGGCGTGGTCGGGTTGCTCACGGTGGAGTTGTTCCTGACGCGCGACGGCCGGCTGCTCGTCAACGAGCTGGCCCCGCGCACTCACAATTCCGGGCACGTGACCATGGATGCATCCGTGACCAGCCAGTTCGAGCAGCAGGTCCGCGCCATCTGCGGGCTGCCCATGGGCGACACCCGGCTCCGTTCGCCTGCCGCCATGGCGAACCTCCTTGGCGACGTCTGGGTCGCCGCCCATGGCCGTCCACGTTGGGAGGCAGCTCTAGCCCTGCCCGACGTGCACCTCCACCTTTACGGCAAGACCGAGGCCAGGCCCGGGCGCAAGATGGGCCACATCAACGCGCTCGCCCCCACCGCGCATGAGGCCGTCCAGCTTGCGCTTCGGGCCCGCAAGGCACTGCAATGCCCGCGTCCCCCCGCCTAGAAAACGTCATGGCCCACCCCCCTTCACGATCCCTCTTCCCATGAACCCGTCATTGAACCTTTCCCGGGCCGAGATCAACGGCCTCATCAAGTACATCAGCATCTTCGAGGACGAGGTCGTGCCGCGGCTGGCCTGCGTCCCGAGGCGGCAAGGCCCCAGCGACGGGTTCGTGTGCGACTGCGTCGTGGATGGGCGCTTCAAGGTGGTCCTTGAGCGCCTCTGGGACAACGACTGGGAGGGTTCTTGCACCTGCATGGACGGCATGGACTGCACCCATTGCCTCGGCGCCGCCGCCTGCATCCTCGGGATGCCCCCGGGATTGCCAGCCAAGGAGTACGCAGCCCAGTTCTCCTGTCATGGCGCGCCCGGCGCGAGGGCCGCCATCAACCCGCGCGACGACATCGCGACCCTCGCTGCCAAGGCCCTCGGGCGCGAGCTGTCCAGGGAGGAACAAGCCTACGTCGGCGTCATCCGGGAGGTGGCGCATCGGATGATCTCGCGGTATGTGATGTCCGTCGAGGACTTCATGCGGCTTGCCCAGTGCCCCGGCGCCGGGTTGCCCGTCAAGACGAACCCTTTCGGCATCGAAAACATCCCCCTCGTGAGGGTGTGCCCGTCGATGCCAGAGAACTGCCTCGACTTCTACCACGGGATCGCCCGGCTGCTTCTTGTCCATGGCTTCCACCCGGCCGCCTTCCTTGCTGAAACGCTCCGGCAGAACCCGCCACCGAAGTCGTGGATCCACGAATGGGATGTCCGCGACGAGGAGGCATGGCGCCTTGCCATGGACCCGGTGGAGCTCCCGTCCGATCCGCCGCCCCGGGCGGCCCCGGGCAACGGCACCGCCCACGGCACGCTTGGGATGCGAATCCACCTTGCCCCCGATGGTCCCGACATCGAGGTCCGGTTCTCCGAGACGGAGCCATGGCGCGGCATCAAGAGGACCGAGCTGGCCCGTGTGTTGAGGTCCGTCCGCGACCTCGCGCTGGACGCCGAGCCGGCGAGCGCAGCCTTGGTCCATCGGGTGACCGACTGGGTCCTTGGCGTTTCCAAGCCCGATATGCGCTACGAGGCGGGCCGGCACGGGCCCGAGGACTCGGCGATCGCCACCTTCCTCAGGAGCCCCGCGATCCGGGCCTGCATGCTCTGTCCGGACCGCTCTCCCGTGCCCGTCGTCCT
>CAIYFP010000605.1 GCA_903925515.1 uncultured Verrucomicrobiota bacterium | reverse complement strand
GCGCAAGCAGATCGAGCAAGCACGACCGACCCAACTGAATCGATCCGGCTTAGATTTTTCGCAGGCCAAGACGCGACGAGACCCTGCGTTTTCAAACCGTCGGCAGCGCCGCGTGAGGAGGGCCTGACCCCCTACCGTCCACCCACGCCCAGTCACATGGAGGCCGTTTTTTCAGGGTGGCACCAAGGGCCCGGCAGCGAGTTCTCGTTTTGCTACCGCAGCGACCCTCTTTGGGGTCCAAACCCAACACCTCGCCAACCCGTTGCTGCATTCCACCCCCATCGCGCGTAGCCTCCCCCCATGTCACCTGCCGAGGCAGCGGCACTCCTCGACCAGTTCAAGCGCGACGAGGCCAGCCGCGACGAAGTTCTAAGGGCATTCCAGGCGGCCCCGGTCATCGACCTCGGGTTCGCCGTCGTCGATTCACACCGAGCCCTCCGCAAGGGCTTCCCCGAGGTCATCTTCGGCGCCGGCAAGACCCCGGACCAGCTCGCCGCCATCGCCCGGAAAATCGTCGGCTCGGACCGCCGCGTCCTCGCCACCCGCGTCCATGACGCCCATGCCGCCGCCCTCCGCGAGGCCTTCCCGCACGCCATCCACCACGCCCAAGCCCGACTCCTCACCGTCGAGGACGCCCCCCTCCCCAAGCGCGATGGCACCATCGCCGTCGTCGCCGCCGGCACCACCGACCTCCCCGTCGCAGAGGAGGCCGCCATCACCGCCGACTTCATGGGCAACCACGTCCAGCGCATCTACGACGTCGGCGTCGCAGGCCTCCACCGCATCCTCGCGCGCGTCCCCGACCTCCAGCGCGCCTCCGTCGTCATCGTCGTCGCGGGCATGGAGGCCGCCCTCCCTTCCGTTGTCGGCGGCCTTGTCGCGCGACCCATCATCGGCGTCCCCACCAGCGTCGGCTACGGCTCCCACATGGGCGGGCTCACCGCCCTCCTCGGCATGCTCAACTCCTGCGCCAGCGGCCTCACCGTGGTCAACATCGACAACGGATTCGGCGCAGCCTACGCCGCCAATGCCATCAACGAGCTCGCGCACCCCCTCCACCCATGAAACGCCTGCACCTCGACCTCTCCGCCGGCGCCTCGGGCGACATGTTCGTCGCCGCCCTCATCGACCTCGGGGCCGATCCCCGCGAACTCGAACGCCAGCTCGCCACCCTCAAGGTCGGCGGATTTCACCTCCATGTCTCGCGCCGCTCCAAGATGGCCATCGAGGGCGTCAAGTTCGACGTCCATGTCGAGGCCCACGGCACGTGCCACCATCACGAGCATGGACATGAACATCGCCATGACCACGAGCATGGACACGACCACGCACACGACCATGGCCGGTCCTTCGCCCAAATCTGCGCCCTCATCGATGCCTCCCCCCTCAGCCCATGGGTCCGGCAAAAGGCCGTCGCCGTCTTCCACCGCATCGCCGTCGCCGAGGGCAAGATTCACGGCGTACCCCCAGAGCTCGTCACCTTCCACGAGGTCGGCGCCGTGGACTCCATCGTGGACATCGTCGGAGCCTGCATCGCCCTGGACCTGCTCGGCCGCCCGCTCGTGACGGCGGGCGAGGTGGTGGAGGGCACCGGGTTCGTTCGTTGCGCCCACGGCCGCATGCCCCTGCCCGCCCCGGCCACGCTCGAAATCCTCGGCGCCCGGCGCATTCCCATCAGCCAGTGCGAGGAACCCCACGAGATGCTGACGCCCACCGGCGCCGCATTGCTGGCCGAGTTCGCCGAAAGGTTCGGCCCCATGCAGGGCGTCGTCGGCGCCAAGGTCGGCTATGGCGTCGGCACCCGCGATCATCGGGCCCGCGCCAACGTGCTCCGCGCCGTCCTCTGGGAAGACTCCCCATCCTCCGCCAACCGCGGATGGGAGACCGACCGCGTCGTCGTCCTCGAAACCAACCTCGACGACGTCAGCGCCGAGGTCCTCGGGCACGCCCTCGAAAAGGCCATGCGCCTCGGCGCCCTCGACGCCTTCCATGTCCCCGTCCACATGAAGAAGAACCGTCCTGGCGTCCTCTTCACCATCCTATGCCGCGAGGAGGACGCCGACGACCTGACCGAAATGCTGCTCGTCGAGACCACGGCCTTCGGGGTCCGACGCACCGTTGCCGACCGTTGCAAGCTCGCCCGCGAGATCGTCAAGCTCCGGACCGAACACGGCGAGGTCGCCCTCAAGCTGGGACGCCTCGGCGGCCGCATCGTGCAAGCATCTCCCGAATTCGAGAGCTGCCGTTCCATCGCGGCCATGGCGGGCGTGCCGGTCCGGGAGGTGATTACGTCGGCGCTGGCGGCATGGACTGCTCAGCCCAAGAACGGCGATGGGTGTGGGGATCAGTCCAACCCTCGGGTGACTCCAAAGGCTTGACCCAGGCCGTACGCCAGGTGCCCTCACGCGGCGGCAAGGATGCCGAACCTCCGAGCGTCGGGGGCAGATTGGCAGCGGCATCCTGCCGCTGGACGTGATCCAGCCAAAGCCAAGACGGCTCGGCCACGTTTCCGCAGGGTGAGGGCACCCGGCCTACCCCAAGTTCCGCAGTTGGCCGGGAGCCCCCGCATTTTCGGGGGCGGGTTTTTTGAAATGCTCGGGAAGTGGGACGGGCGGGGATCGAAGGGCTCGTGTAGTGGAGATCTGCCCCTTGGCACCCGTCGGCCGCCGGGAAAAACTAGG
>CAIYFP010000604.1 GCA_903925515.1 uncultured Verrucomicrobiota bacterium | reverse complement strand
CCTCCGCTCCACCGGCCCAATCTCCGTCGCGGGCCGACGCCGCAGCGAGGCGTCGATCTTCGCCAACTCCTCCGTCAGCCGCGTCATCGGACGCCCCGGCATGGCCCTCTCCTTGGCCCCCCGCGCCGTGCTCCGGCCCAGGACAAAGCGCTCCGATCCATCCCCGTCTGGTAACGCTGTCGGGCCACTGGCATGCCCCCCGGATGCCTGTCCCTGATTCGTCCACGCGGGGGGATGACTCGCCGGGACGTCGGCTCCCGGCATCCACGCCTTGGCGAGCGACAGGGTCCCATGCGCCCGCCCTGATGCCCCGGGCCGCTCGGGTGGCGTCAGCGTTCGAGTGACTGCGGCGTGGGAGGTGCTTCCCCCGAGGGCATGCCAACCATCCGGGTCGCCAGAAATGTCAAACGTTTAGATGTGACCCCTTTGCCCCTCGCGCAACGGGCACGGCCAGCAGGGAAGGCACGGATTGGCGATTGAAAGGACCGGGCGGAACGCATCACCCTGCCGGTGCATGAGCCTCCACGTTGACGCGATGAAGCTGGGTCGCTTGTGCCTTGCGGGATTGCTGGGGCTGCTGGGCCCTGCCGCATGGGCGATCCACGGCCCGAAGGGAGTGGGCGAGGTGGCGCTTTGGCCGCGCGCGTTGTCCATGGAAAGGACGGGTGAGTTCCACCGGGTCCTTGCCGAGATGCCGGGTCCATGGGCGACGCCGCCCGCGCGCTGGTCCAGCTCGGACACGCGAGTGGCGCGCGTGAACGCGGAGGGCGTCGTCGAGGCCGTGGGCGCGGGCAAGGCACGGGTCTGGTGCGACGTGCGTGGCGTGTCGAACCATGTGGAGGTGGTGGTGGGCGAGGGACGCGAGGATCCGCCCAGCTTCAGGCGCGAGGTCTTGCCGTTGCTGACGCGACTGGGCTGCAACCAAGGCGCCTGCCATGGGAAGCTGTCGGGCCAGAACGGCTTCAGGCTCAGCCTCAGGGGCTACGCGCCGGAGCTGGACCATCGCTGGATCACGGAAGAGTGGTCTGGGCGTCGCGTGGACCCTTCGGACCCGGACGCGTCGTTGCTGCTGGCCAAGCCCCTCGGGACGGTGCCGCACGAGGGCCTTGTGAGGATGGAGTCGGGGTCGCGTGAGCATCGGACGTTGCGGGCATGGATTGCGGCCCGGGCGCCCGGGCCAAGGACGGCGAAGGACGAGCCCGAACCGTCCCGGATCGAGCTGTTGCCGGGCGACAGGACGTATCGGGTGGGGGACGCACGGCCCATGGTGGTGAGGGCACATTGGGCGGACGGCACGGCGCGGGACGTGACGTGGTTGTCGCAGTTCTTCTCGAACGACGAGGCGGTGGCACGGGTGACGGCCAACGGGGAGGTCACGGCGTTGCGCCCGGGCGAGACGGCGATTCGGGCGCACTACCACGGGCTAGTGACGGTCGCGCGCGTGACGGTGCCGACGGGCCGGCTGGTGGAGCCATGGAGGTTCGGCAAGGCGTTGAACGCGATCGACGAGGCCGTTTTTGCGCGCCTGGATGCCATGGGCATCCCGCCGTCACCCCGGTGCGATGACGCGACGTTCCTGAGGCGGGCGATGCTGGACGCGATCGGGACGTTGCCGACGCCGGAGGAGCTGGACGAGTTCCTTGCGGACGGCGGGCCGGACAAGCGGGGCCGTTGGGTGGACCGGATTCTTGGGCGTGTCGAGTGGGTGGACTACTGGACGTTGCAACTGGCGGACCTGTTCCAGAACCGGCGGGAACGGGACCATGACGTGCGGGGCGTGAAGGGGGTGCGGGCGTTCCATGGCTGGTTGCACGGGCGGCTGGGCGCTGGCATCGGTTGGGACCAGCTCGTGCGCGAGCTTCTGACGGCGAAGGGCGACTCGTTCTCGAATCCTGCGGTGGGGTACTTCGTGACGTTGGTGGGGGAGATGAAGCCGGCCGAGTCTGAGGTGACGGACTCGGTGGCGCAGGCGTTTCTTGGGACTCGGATTGGGTGCGCGCGTTGCCACAATCATCCGCTCGAGAAGCACACGCAGGATGATTTTCACCGGCTGGCGGCGTTCTTCAGCCGGATCCACCTGGAGCGACGGGAGCCCGCAAAGGGCGCCACGGAGCTGTTGACGCAGTCGAAGGAGCGGGTGGAGCGGGGGCGACGCCTTGCGGAGGCGGCGAGCAAGCTGGTTGAGTCGCAGGGCAAGGCCATGGATGCGACGGGAGACGCGCGTGCGGGGGCGTTGCGGGAAATGGAGGAACGCCGGAAGGAGCATGCAAGGTTGAAGCGCGAGGTGGAGGAGATGGATGCGCGGCCCCCGCGGACGATGCAGCCACGCACGCGCGAGGAGGTGGAGGCGCGGCCCTTGGACCGGACGGCGATGAGATGGCGCCCGGGCGGGGACGCGCGCGAGGAACTGGTGGAATGGCTGGTCTCGACGAACAACCCGTTGTTCGCGGAGTCGATGGCGAACCGGTTGTGGAGGCATTTCATGGGGGTGGGGCTGGTGGAGCCCGTGGACGACCTGCGGGCGAGCAACCCGCCGTCGAACCCCGTTGTCATGGCGTACCTTGCCGGGGAGTTCCGGGCCTCCGGGCATGACCTGCGGCACGTGATGCGGCTGGTGATGAAGTCGCGCGCCTACCAGTTGTCCTCGGCGACGACGCGGGGGAACGAGTCGGACCGGCGGTTTCATTCGCACTACATGGCGCGGCGGTTGCCGTCCGAGGTGTTGGCGGACGCGGTGGCCATGGTTACGGGGGTGCCGGAGCGGTTTGAGGGCCAGCCCGTGGGGGTGCGGGCGATCCAGCTGCCGGACCCGCAGACGGGCAGCTACTTCCTGTCGTTGTTCGGGCGGAGCGAGCGCGTGACAGCATGCGCGTGCGAGAGGAAGGGCGAGGTGACCTTGCCGCAGTTGCTGCACTTGCAGAACGCGGGCGAGACGATGCGCCGGCTCGGGGATCGCGAGGGCCTGGTGCATCGGCTGGCGCGGCAGAAGGGCCCGTTGTCCGAGGCCGTGACGGGGCTTTACCGGGTGGCGTTGGGACGAAGGCCAACGACGGCCGAGCTGGCGGCCGTGTTGCCGGCGCTGGAAGGGGTGCCCCGGGAGGAGGCATTGAGGGACGTGGCTTGGGCCTTGCTGAACTCGAAGGAATTCAACTTCAACCATTGAGACGATGATCGACGTGATGTTCGGGGCGCCGCGTGGGCGATGCGACGGGATGCGACGGAGGGACTTCATCCGGCTGGGCACGGTGGCCCCGTTGGGGTTGTCGCTTGCGGGGGTCCTTGCGGCGGAAAAGACGGCGACGGCGGCACAGGGCACGGCGCCGG
>CAIYFP010000603.1 GCA_903925515.1 uncultured Verrucomicrobiota bacterium | reverse complement strand
TGTCTCCATGAACCATGGTTGGGGCCGCTCTTTCAGGGCTTGGAACGGTTGTGGGCCGGCCAATCCCGGGGCGTTGCCCCGGGCTGGCGTGTGTCGCGCCGTTGGCGCTCCCGGTTCATGGCAGGCATTGCGGGTTCGGGCCCATCGCGTGGGTCGGTTGGAGGATGTCGATAGCACGCCCCCCTGGAGTCCTCCGACACCGTTGGAGAAATGCTTTCCTTATGTCTCCGCGTCTCCGCGTCTCGGCGCGAGGTTCTTCCTCTGCCGTAACGATTCAGTTGGATCGGTCGTGCTTGCTCGATCCGCTCCCGCATTTCCCTCGTCGTTCGCTCGTTACGGGCGTGGTACTGGCCCGCGCCTCGCTCACTCCTTGTCTTGCGAGGGATTCCGCGGCGCTGTCAGCCCCATCCCCAATGCGTTGTGCCGGCCAAGGATGCGAGGCGTTTCTTGGCATTCGGTGCCTCGCGGCCGCCGCATCCCTCGCCTGGGGTGCGACCCGCCATCCGCTTGTCCCGAAGCCCCGTGTGCGGACGGCCGCCATGCAACTTGCCCGAACTTGGCTGGCACTTGGGTGTGGAACTTATGAACGGCCCCTGGGGAGAATGCCGGCGATGACCCTGACGCGGTGTTTGAGGAATATCCTTGGATGGGTGTCGCTGGCGGTTGGGTGCTGGGCGGGCTGGCCCACCCGGGCGAATCCGCCGTCGGCGTTGACCGACACCCATGATGTCCGTGTTTTCGACTCGTGGGATGGCTTGCCGTACTTCGCGGTCTCAGGGTTGGCGGCCACGCCGGACGGGCGATTGTGGATTGCGACGTTCCGGGACCTGGCCTGCTACGACGGGATCGGGTTCAGGAGCATGTCGTCGCACGACGCCCCCGGGTTTGCGGAGGCGCAGTCGCAGGTGTTGACGTGCGACCGCAAGGGCCGGTTGTGGATGGGCGGCGGGGCGATGCTGGGGGTGATGGAGGGGGATCGGTGGCGTTTCCTTGGAGCAGACCACGGGGTTCCGCGCGTCACCTTCCGAAGCTTGGCCGTCTTGGCGTCCGGTGACGTGTGGGCGGCGTGGGAAGGGGGAATCCTTCGACTTCAAGGGGACCGGGCCGAGGTCCTGGAGGCGCCGCCCGAGACGGGGTCGGAGACCTGCGGATTGCTGGTGGACGAGGGGGATCGGTTGTGGTGCTCGAATCAGCGCGGCCTTTGGTGGCGGGATGGCGACCAGTGGAGAAGGCAGGAGGGGCCTGCGGAGGTGGGCGGTCAGGCAGTGTGCGGGATCGGGCCCGCGCGAGGCGGCGGGGTCTGGGTGGCTTGGGAGCGGGAGGCCTGGAGGTTTCAATCGGGTTCCTGGGGCGGCCGGAAGGAGAGGCCTCCCGGGATGTTGGGCGATGCCGTGACGCTTTTGGAGGATCGCAGGGGGGGCCTTTGGCTGGGCGGTTGGGCGAGCGGCTTGGCCCGTTTTGGAATCGGGGGGGAGGTGGAGGTCGCCACCGCCGGGATCGGATTCAGGGCTAATTCGGTCACGAGCCTGCTCGAGGATGTTTCGGGAAATGTCTGGGTGGGGTCGAACGGAGGCTCCGTGGCGAGGATCCGTCCGTTGTCGTTCCGTATCTTCGGATCCTCCGTGGGCCTGGGGGCGGTGGTGAACAGCATCGCGGAGGAGGAGCCTGGCGTGATGGCCGTGGGCACCCACGGGGGCGGGCTCTTGCGGTGGCGGGACGGGGTGTTCGAGCCGCATCCGACGGCGGGCAAGGAGCTGGGGGACGGCGTGGTGGTGCAGTCGGTGTGGAAGGATCGCAGCGGGGACTTGTGGGTGGGGACCTTCCAACGTGGGCTCATGCGGGGACGCGATGGACGTTGGGAGGCCATTTCCGCGGCGGAAACGGGGGCGCAAATCATCCGGACCTTGCATGAGGATCGAGCGGGGCGTTTGTGGGTGGGGACGGCGGCAGGGGTGGCGGTGCGCGAGGCGGGGAGGTTCCGTGTCTTGGGTGAATCCGACGGCATCCCGCACATGGTGGTGCATGGGATGGGGGAGGATGCAGCGGGACGGATGTGGGTGTGCGGGATGGGCTACGGGCTGTTTCGGATGAGCACGAATCGGTTCGAGCGGGTGGCGGTGGCGGGGTTGCCGGAGCGGGCGCGGTTCGCAAGCCGGGCTTCCGGGAAGGATGGCTCGTTGTGGGTGGGGGTCATGGGGGATGGCGTGGTTCGGGTGAAGGATGGGAAGGCCCGCCTTTTTGGGCGCGAGTCGGGATTAGTGGTGGGGGACACCGT
>CAIYFP010000602.1 GCA_903925515.1 uncultured Verrucomicrobiota bacterium | reverse complement strand
CAAGAACCCCATGTCTCGCGCCTCGTCGGGACGCCCGGGCCGGCCCCGGCACGAGATCGAGGCCATCCTCCGCCAGCATCGCGACAGCGGCCTTTCCCTGCTCGCCTTCGCACGGCAACACCACCTCCCCTATCCCACCCTCTGGGGCTGGCGTCGCCGCCTCGCCGCCATCCACGCCCCCAAGCGTCCCTCGCATCCGCCGCCCCTTGTCCCCCGCGGCATGTTCCGGACCTCAATTGCGCCTTCTTGAGACCGCGCCTGCGTCCGTTGGCGCATGATGGGCTCGGCGTCGTTTGCCTTCGCGAGCCGGGAGCCGAACGAAAGCGGTCCAACGGAGGGTGGTCATGCGACACTAGGCCTTGGGGAGGCCGCAAGCCTTGGGCCCGGCCACGCGTCACCCGGGGAGGGTGGAGGCCTGGAGGAGGACGGGGCGAGGGCGAGGGGTCCAGAACGAGAATCCCTTGAGGCGAAAGCGGTAGGCGGGCTGGACGTTGCGGAGCCAGTCGAGGATGGCGTCGGCGTGGTGGTCGTGGTGGTAGGTGGTGACGGCGACCTGCGGGGCATGGTGTCGCAACGTGTGTTCGGCGCCCCTGAGGACTTCGAGGTCGGCGCCCTCGGCATCGATCTTGAGGAGGTCATGGGGGCCGAGCCGGCGTCCGGTGGCGGCGAGCCAGTCGTCGATGCGCGTGCCCCGGACGCGGATGCCGTGGAAGCCGGGCGGCGGGTCCATGACGACGGAGCTGCTGTCCATGCCGAGGTCGGTCCTGAAGCCGAGGGCGCCGTTGTGGTTGGAGACGGCGACTTCCTCGACGTGGACCTTGCGGGCCATGTGGTTGAGCTCGGCGCCCTTGCGGAGGAGGTTGGCCATGGACGGAAAGGGCTCGAAGCAAAAGACGTCGCGTGCGAGCCCTTGCTGGAGGACCCGGAACGCGAACAACCCCTCGCAGGCCCCGACGTCGAGGACGACGGAGCCTTGGCCCAGGCGGATGGGCGGGGTGGTGTAGTGATGGGGGTTGGATGCGAGCGTTTCCTGCTCGACCGGGTGCCAGAGGCGGCCGTCGGCGGGGGAGGGCCAGAGGAAGGAGACGTCGAGGGGCCTGACGAGGACGCGGTCGATTCCGTGGGCGTGCGGGGAGACGGAGCAATGGCGTGCGAAATGGCGGGCGTCCCTGCGATGGCGGAGTCGTTGGGGCAGGAGGAGGGAGTGGATGCCGAGGGCGGCATCGCGGGCGGGGAAGAGGCCGGGGCGCCGCTGGCGCAGGGCGTTCCAGAATTGGAGGGCGCGGTGGAGGTCGCGGACGGGCCTTGCGGAGGGCCATTGCATGTTGGGTCCTTGGGTTCCCGGGGGGTGGCGCTAGTGGAGGATGGGGAGACCGTGTTCGCGTGGAATGAGCTGGGCGTCGAGGTCAAGGAACCAGTCGAGGCGGCGTTCGGTCTCGGGTTCGTCGATGTGGCGGGCCATGATGAGGTAGGCGGCGTAGTGGTTGCCCTCGGACTCGACGAGGCCGGCGTAGAAGCGGGCGAGGTCGGGCTCGTCCTTGGCGAGTTCGCGCGCGAGGACCTGGAACTTCTCGCAGCTTCGGCCCTCGATGAGGGCGCAGCAGACGAGGTGGTCGATGACCTGCTGATGGTTGTTGCCGGAGCGGATGGCGGACATGAGGCCGGAGATCCATGGGCTGCGGATGGGTTGGCCGAAGGGGACGCCGCGGGACTTGAGGAGGCGGAGGACAAGCTCGAAGTGCTGGAGCTCCTCGATGGCGATGGCATTGAGCTCATGGACCTTGGCGAAGAGGGGCCGATAGCGTTCGAGGGTGATGGCGGTGGTGGCCGCCTTGCGTTCGAGGTGGGCGTGGTCCACGAGCACGGGGCCGAGGTTGGCGCGGACCTTGTCCACCCAGCCGTTCGGGAACGATTGCCGGAAGAGGAGCATGGGGCGGGGTCCTAGCGTGCGGCCTCGAGGACGACCCATGCCATGCCGCCGGCCGGGACGGAGACGGGGACCTCGGCGAAGGAGTCCGGGCCGATGCGGAGGGTTCGGGGCTTGATGGAGGCGTCGGTCATGCGGGCGCGGGCGCGGAGGCCGGTGTAGTGGAGGTTGACCCTCAGGTTGCGGGCGACGGGGGCGTCGGTGGGGTTGAAGACGACGAGCATGCCCTTTTCCGTGCCGCGAGGGTTGACGTGGAGCATCCAGTCGATGTCGCGGCCGTCCGGGCGTCGGCCATGGACGAGGTCGGACTCGAGGACCTCGCGGTGTTGCTTGAACCAGCGGACCCACTTGGCGACGGCGTCGCGGGTGCGGTCGGTGTCGAAGAGGCGTGGACCGCGGTAGCAGGCTTGGACGCCGAGGGCGAGGTTGCTGGCGAGCATGCGTTCATAGTGGTCGAGGTGTTGGTCGAGGGGCTCGATCGTGGCGGCGGCGCCGCCGCCGTGGTACTGGGTGAGGGGCACGAACATCCAGCCCATGGAGGGGAGCTTCTGCCATGTGCCGTCCCAGATGTTCTGGCGGGTGTGGATGACCTGTTGCTCGCGCGGGAGGGACCAGTTGTCCTCGCGATAGCCCATGCCGGTCTTGCTGGAGCCGGAGAGGAAGTAGTGGTCTGGGACATTGAGGTAGATGCCCTCGGCCCGGCACCATTGGTAGAAGTCGGAGATGAGGCGCCATTGGTTCCAGCGAGAGTCGGCGAGGTTGGCGTGAGCGGGGTGGTTGGTGGAGGCGCAGGGGTCGCCGGGGTAGGAGCCGTCGTGTTCGAGGAGGGTGAAGCCGCTGGCCTTGTGGAACTGGTAGAGGCGGCGGAAGTAGTTGGTGCCCCAGCGGCTGCAAAGGCAGGGCGAGTTGCCGAACGCGGGCTTGAGGCCGGGGGGCATGACGACGTCGTCGGCCTTGCTGACGGAGCGGGACGCGAGGAGGGAATAGCTGCCGATCTCGATGCCCTTGGAGCGGGCGTGCGAGGACCATGCGCGGGCCCTTTCGAGCACGGCGGGGCGCTCGTCCTCCATGTTGAACCCGCTTCCAAAGCTGAGGATGAGCATCTCGAACCCGACGGCGGCGCATTGCTCGATGGCGTTGGTGACGGCGGCGCCGTCGGAGGACACGAGATGGAGCATGAGTGGGTTCTCGGTCGTCCATGGGGCGAGGGTCCGATAGAAGCGTCGGACGGCGAGGCCGCAGCGTTCGCGGTCGGTGGAGTCCTGGGCGATGACCCAGCCGCGGTAAGAGGTGAAAGATCCGCCGGGGGGGATGGTTTGGCCGGGGCCGAGGTCCGGCCCGACTTCGAGGAGGCAGGGCGTGCGGCGCTCGTAGTTGACCTGGGTGAGGAACTCGGGGTCCTCGAGCCAGCGGTAGCTGCGGCGGTTGGCACCCGTGGCCATCATGCCGCCGAAGGACATGTCGGTCTCGACGTGGAGATTGGGCGGGGTTCGACCCTCGATGCTGAGCTCGTCCACCTCGGACGTGCGTTCGACGGCGGCGAGGAGGTCGGAGGCGTAGCGGCCGAGGGTGAAGGCGCGGGGGCCTGCATTGGAGACGGTGATCCATTTCCCGTAGCAAGGCAGGCCGTCGTAGAGCTCGTAATGGACCGAGACATGGACGCCCTCGGGCCCGCCGGGGCCGGGGGCGAAGTCGAGGCGGAGGGCGACGCCGGAGGGGGGCCAGTGGACGTCGGGGGCGTGATGGCGGACGCGTTTCCATGGCATGCGTTCGGCGGGCTTGCTGATGGCATGGCCGACGAGCCGGAGTGCGGCGGGCGAGGACGTCATGGACCGGAGCCATGCCGGGCGGAGGAAGGCGCGGTTGGGCTGGCCCTTGAGGCCGCCGACCTCGTGGCGGGCGCCGTCGATCTCGACGACGGCCTCGGGCTTGACGGCGCGGAGCCATGACTCGCCGGTGGTGAGGGAGGAGAACTCGACGGTGGCGGCATTGGGGGCGAGCTGAAGGACGCGGCGGACGAGTCCGTTTTCGAGGACGATCTGGGTTCCGTCGGGCGTGGCATGGGCCACGGCCTTGAAGGGCGAGGGGTCCACGAGCCAGTCCACCGTGGCGGCGGCAACGGTTGCCATGAAGGACAGGAACACGGCGCAGGCCCGTGCCCACGATGAAGCGCGCTGCATGGGGGTAGGCTTCCATGGCACGGGAGGGGAAGGCGAGCCCGGGTATGGAGAACGAGGACCCATGGAGGCAGGGGCACGGGCGGATGGATGGGTTTTCGAGGGCGAGGCGACCGCGCAACCAAGGGTTGCCGACGTCGGGGTCGGCGGTAGAAGTCGGGCATGAAGAAGTTGTGGGTGGCGTTGGCGTTGATGGTGGTGGTCCTTGCTGCGGGATTTTTCTTCCTTGGGAAGAATCTTGGCCGGGTGTTGAAGGCGGGGATCGAGACATTCGCGCCGCGGTTCACCCAGACGACGGTGACGGTGGCGTCGGTGGAGTTGTCTCCGCGAACGGGCGAGGGTGTGGTGCGCGGGCTGGAGATCGGGAACCCGGCCCCGTACTCGGAGCCGTTCGCGTTCCGGCTGGGCGAGGCGAGCCTCTCGATCGACCCGGCGACGGTGATGTCGGACAAGGTCGTGGTGAAGTCGGTGCGGGTGGTGGGGCCGGAGGTGACGTACGAGGGCGGCTTGACGGAGAACAACCTGAAGCAGTTGGTGGCCAACCTGAACCGGTTCGCGGACGGGGAGAAGGCCAAGCCCGCGGACGAGGCCGGTGCGAGGAAGAAGATCCAGGTGGACGAGTTCATTCTATCCGGGACGCGGGTGAACGTGAAGCTGAACATCCCCGGGGCGGGCTCGTTGGTGCCGCCGTTGACGTTGCCGGACATTCGCCTGACGGGCCTTGGGTCGGGTCCGGACGGCATCACGCCGGCGGAGCTGACGCGTCAGGTGCTGGGGGCGGTGGTGAAGCAGGTTTTGCCAGCCGTGGCGGCGAAGGTGGGCGGGTTGACGGGCAACCTTGGCGAGGCCGCGAAGGATGCGGCGGGGAAGGCTGGCAAGGCGGTGGAAAAGGCGGCGGGGAAGGCAGCGGACGCGTTGAAGGAGGCGACCGGCAAGGGGTTGGACACGTTGTTCAAGAAGTAGCCGGGCCACCGGGGCATTGCAGCCATGGTGCCATGGCGTCGGCAAGCTGCGGAGGCAGCCGGCGCGGTCGCTCGTCCAGTCCCGTGGCGACGTGCAAGGTACGCCCCGTCACGCGGGCGTCGTCGCAAGGGCCGATGACCGTGTAGCGAAACTCCATGCGGAGCCGTCCATGGATGCGCGGCACGACCTCGACCCGGACCAGTTCGTCATATCGGACGGGCGCGGCGTATCGCACGTCGGCTTCGAGGACGGGGAGCAGGATGCCTTCTTCCTGAAGCGAGAGGAACGGGGTGCCGATGGCGCGGAAGAACTCGCCGCGGGCCTTCTCGAAGAGGTCGAGGAAGCGCGCGTAGTAGATGTGGTTCCCGAGGGTGCACTCGGCGTAGGTCACGCGGTGGGGGTGTCGGAATAGGTTCATTCGGGGAGTTGGGGCGGGCGTGTTGCAGCGTGCGGGTGGGATCAGGGCTTGATGGTGCCCCAAAGGCGCGCGAGCAGCCGCTCGGTCTCGGGGTCGGCCATCGAAAGCTCCGTGCGGTCGAAGGGGAAGAAGTCGTTTCGGGAGAAGAACGCCTCGGAGGTTTCGGCGAAGAACTCCATGGGGTTGACGAGGGCATAGGCGCGGTCGCGGTGTTCGCGGCCCTTGTCGTCGCGACGAAGGACGAGGTCGTAGGTCTTGCTGGCAAGGGCGCGGGCATGGGCTTGCTTGAGGTCGCCGTTGCCAAAGCCGTCGGGGAGGACGCGGTCATGGTAGGCATGCGCGAGCTCGTGGAGCGCGAAGTTGGGCATGCGCCGGGTCTCGGCCTCGAACTGGGGGATGTTGGTGAACTCGACGGCCTTGGCCATGGCGGGATTGCGACGGTTCGACGCGAGCCAACCGCGGTCCGGGTGGTACTCGGCGGTGGGGCCGAACCCGGGATAGGCGGGTGAAAACCACAAGGGCACCTCGCGGAGTCTCGCGACGGCATGGGACGGGACGACCTTGGCGACCTCGTCGAGCTGGCGTTGGAGCAGCACGAGTGCCCGGCGGGTGGCGTCGGCGTGCGTTTCGAGGAGCCTTGCGTCCACGAGGACGGTCCAGCCCGCGACGAGGTTGGTGCGATGGGTGGGGGCAGCGGGCAGGGCGGCGGGTGCGGGGGCATCGTCGGCAAGGCTGCCGGAGCCGATGGCCATGGCGAGGAGCAGGATGGCGAGGCGTGGAATCATGAGAGGGGCCATGGATAGCAAGGGGGAGGGCGGCGATTGAAGGGGATAAATGCGCGCGAAGGCTGCGGGATGGCGCGCCCGGGAGGACTCGAACCTCCGGCCATCCGCTTAGAAGGCGGATGCTCTATCCAGCTGAGCTACGGGCGCGCTTCCGGGAGCAGACTAGCGGGGATGCTTTGGTTGGATTCAAGCCCCAATAAGGGCGCGCGAGTCCGTGGGACGTTGCGGGGCGGTGGTTGCGACGTTGCAGGGCGTGGCGATGGCGAGGACGATGGGGTGCATGAGGCGACGGGACTTTGTCCTTGGGGTTGGGGCGGTGGCGGGGTCATGGGCCGGTGGGATCGCTGGCCGGGCGGCGGGCGGCGCGGAATGCGGTGCGGACCTTGTGGTGATCGGGGGCGGGATTGGCGGGTGTGCGGCGGCGTTGGCGGCATGCCGGGCAGGGCTTCGGGTGGTGATGACCGAGGAGACGCGCTGGATCGGGGGCCAATTGACCTCCCAGGCCGTCCCGCCGGACGAGCACCCGTGGATCGAGTCGCATGGGTGCACCGCGTCGTACCGTCGGTTCCGGGAGCGGGTGCGGGGCTATTACCGGGAGCATTTCCCATTGATGCCGGGGCCGCGGTCCGATGCACGGCTGAACCCGGGCAATGGCTGGGTGTCGCGCCTGTGTCATGAGCCGCGGGTGGCGTTGGCGGTGCTGGAGCAGATGTTGGCGCCGCACGTGGCGGGCGGGCGGCTGCGGGTCTTGCTGGGGGCGCGCGTGGCGTCGGCGGACATGGACGGCGACCGGATGCGCGCGTGCACGGTGGAGACGGCCGGGGAGGGGAGGCGTGTGTTGACGGCTCCGTGGTTCGTGGACGCGACGGAGCTGGGAGACGTGTTGCCGTTGGCCGGGGTGGAGCACGTGGTGGGGGCGGAGTCGCGGCGGGACACGGGGGAGGAGCATGCGCCGGAGAAGGCGGACCCGAACGACCAGCAGGCGGTGACGTGGTGCTTCGCCGTGGATTATCTGGAGGGGGAGGACCATGTGATCGCGAAGCCGGAGCGCTGGGGGTACTGGAGGGACTACGTGCCCGCGATGCAGCCCCCGTGGCCGGGCCGTCTGCTGGGTTGGGAATGCTCGCATCCGGTCACGTTGAAGCCGCGTTCGTTTGTGTTCGACCCGACGGGCCGTGCGGCCGGCTACAACCTGTTCACGTACCGGCGGATCGCGGACGCGGGGCAGTTTGCGCCGGGGACGTACCGGTCCGGGGTCTCGTTGGTGAACTGGCCGCAGAACGATTACTGGCTGGCGCCCTTGGTGGGGCCGGGCGTGACGGCGGCGCAGCGGGAGGAGCGGCTGCGGGATGCGCGCCAGCTGAGCTTGTGCCTCCTGTACTGGATGCAGACGGAGGCACCGCGTCCGGACGGCGGGACGGGCTGGAAGGGATTGCGGTTGCGTGGGGACGTGGGGGACGGGCCGGACGGCCTTGCGATGGCGGTGTACGTGCGGGAGGCGCGGAGGATTCTCGCGGAGTTCATGGTGACGGAGGGGCACGTGGGGGAGGAGGCGCGGATGAGGGAGACGGGCAAGCCGAGGGAGGAGGTGGTTGCGGCGTCGTTCGCCGATTCCGTGGGCGTGGGGGCTTACCGGATCGACCTGCATCCCTCGACGTCGGGGAGGAACTACGTGGACATCGGGGCGTTGCCATTCCAGGTGCCGCTGGGGGCGTTGATTCCAAGGCGGGTGGAGAACGTGCTGGCGGGCGGCAAGAACCTTGGGGTGACGCACATCACGAACGGCTGCTACCGGCTGCATCCGGTGGAATGGAACGTGGGCGAGGCGGCGGGGGCGTTGGTGGCGTTCTGCAAGGACCGGCGGGTGTCGGCCCGCGCGGTGCGGGCGCAGCCGAAGATGCTGGCGGAGTTCCAGCAACGGCTGCGAGGGGACGGGTTCGAGCTCGAGTGGCCGCGCACGCGGCCGTTGTGAGCCCGCGCTTTGCGGACGGGGCAGGCGTGGATAGCGTGGCGGCGATGGCGACGGAACTCCGGGACTCGCACGGGCGGGTGATGCGCGACCTGCGGGTCAGCGTGACGGACCGTTGCAACTTCCGTTGCCTTTACTGCCTGCCGGAGACGGAGGAGGCGGCGAACTTCTACCGGACGCGATGGACGGGCGCGGGGACTACCGTGGCGTCGGTCCCGATTGCGTACGAGTGGAAGCCACGATCGGAGCTGCTGAGCCATGAGGAGATCGAGCGGGTGGTGCGGGTAGGTGCGGGGCTGGGGATCGACAAGGTGCGTGTGACGGGCGGGGAGCCGTTGATGCGGCAAGGGGTGGAGGAGTTGGTGGGGCGATTGTCCGCGGTGCGGGGCGTCCGGGACCTTGCGATGACGACCAACGGGTTCTTGTTCGGGAGGAAAGCAAAGGCCCTGCAAGAGGCCGGGCTGCGTCGGGTGAGCTTCAGCATGGACTCGCTGGACCGCGTGAACTTCCTGCGGATGACGGGGCGCGACGGGTTGGCGGAGGTGTTGGATGGGATTCGATTGGCGCGGGAGCTTGGGATGACGCCGGTGAAGGTGAACGCCGTGGTCATCCGCGGGATGAACGACCATGAGGTGGAGGCGTTGGTGGAGTTCGGGAGGCAGGAGGGGCTGTCGATGCGGTTCATCGAGTTCATGCCGCTGGACGCGAGCCGGGCATGGCAACGGGACATGGTGGTGACGGGCGCGGAGCTGCTCGGGCGGCTGAGGGCGAGGTGGGAGATGGAGCCGGTGGGGGTTCCGGAGCGTTCGGCCGAGACGGCGCGTCGATGGCGTTTTGCGGATGGCCGGGGCGAGGTGGGGATCATCGCGCCGGTGAGCGAGCCGTTCTGCGGGCATTGCAACCGGCTTCGATTGACGGCGGACGGGAAGGTGCGGACGTGCTTGTTCAGCATCGAGGAGCACGATCTCCGGCCGATGCTGCGCGGGGGCGCGACGGACGAGGAGCTGGCGGGGCGTCTTGTGGAGATCGTGCGGGGGAAAGAGGCGGGGCACCGGATCGGGAAGGCGGACTTCGTGCAGCCGGCGCGCACGATGAGCTGCATTGGCGGTTGAGGGGCCGGGGCAAGGCGCGTCTAGGTCCCGGTGGCGCGTCCGGGGTCGTTGGAGTCGAGGAGCGGGCGAAGGTGGGAGTTGTGCTCGACCATGGGGCGCATGCGTGGGTCGAGGGCTAGGCAGGCATGGACGTGTTCAAGGGCGGGGACAGGGTGGCCGAGGATGGCCTCGTAGCACGCGAGATGGAAGTTCCAGAGGGCATGGGAACGGGCGTTGGCGGGGGCCTGGAGGAGGGCTGCCACGGAGGCCGGGACCTCGCCCAGCTCGTAGAGGCAGGTGGCCCATGCGATGAAACGGTCGGGGTCGGCGCCTTGGACGCGGCAAAGGGCCTCGCAGCAATGGGACGCGGCCTCCCAGCGGCCGAGGTGCTGGTTGAGCACGGAGCGGAGCTCGAGGACCTCCTCCTCGAGCTGGTCTTCCGGCGGCAGGACGTCGAGTTCCTTGAGCGCCTCGTCGGCCATGCCCAGCTCGAAGTAGCCCACGGCGGCCTCTAGGGCGCGATTGAACTGCGTGAACGGCACAGGCGAAGCTTGCGAGGTTTGTCCTTGGTGCAAGGCCCGTCCCGTCCTTGCTGCATGGACGGCCCGGGCTAGTCCTGCGGGGCGTTGCCGAGGCAGCCGAGCTTGACGAACAAGAACGTGAGGATGCCGACGGCGGCGAACAGGACCCACGGGCCCTTGCCGTTGGCGGCGAGCACGACGCCCAGGCCGAGCAGGATGGTCTTCACGAAGAACACGAGGAACGCGCTGAAACCCTTCATCAGGGAAAACCCTACCCACAAAGGGGCAGGGAACAAGCGTGCGTTACGGGCTCAGGGCGGGTTGCCGTAGCGCTGGTTGAGGAGGACGCAGGCGCCGAGGAATGCGAGGATGGCGAGCGCGAGGAGCAGGAGCTTCCAGATGGAATAGGGACGCTCGCCCGCGATGGTGCCGGTGACGCCGTTGACGAGGACCTGGAAGGGGCGGCCGTGGTGGTGGTACGTGAGCAGCCACACGGGCGCGAGGATGTGCTTGAAGGTCTGGCGGGACCATTCGGGAAAGACCGAAAGGTTGCGATGGGTGTCGCCGGGGACGGCGGCGGCGCAGAGGGCGCGCACCTCGGCGGTCATGGCCTCGCGGGCGGAGCGCGCGGCGTTGACGAGGTCGATCTGGTAGCGCTCGACGGTCCATCCGGCGAGGTAGCGAGGCTCGTAGGGGAGCAGGTTGCGGGTGGGGAAGGGCTCGATGGCCCGGAGGAGCGTGGCATGGACGCCGACGGTTGCCGGGACGAGTTCGTCGTCGAAGGCGTGGTCAAGGACGCCGGAGGCCGGGACCCAACGGACGCGTTGGACGCGGCGGGTCTGGAGGTTGCCTTGGGCGTCGCGGTAGGTTTGGGTTTCGTAGTAGTAGTAGCCGCTCTCCGCCGTCCATGGGGCGTGCACCGTGGCGTCGAACGTCCAGTAGGGCAGGTACACGGCGCGCACGGTGTCGGTCATGGCGCGGGTGCCGAGCGAGGATGGGGCAAACCAGCGGGAGCGATACCATGCGCGGACAAGGTCACGGACCTTGCCTTCGGGGATGGAAAGCGGCAGGAGGCTTTCCGGGGTGAAGGCCTCCTTGACGTCCTCGTACGGAAGCAAGGCGGACGCCCCGCAAAAGTCGCAGCGCTGGCCGATCTTCTCGGGGTCGAACACGGAGATGGCGGTGCAGGACTGGCAACGGACCTGGGTGCGGCTGGTGCGCCAGCCCCGCGAGGAATCGGGGATGGCACGAAGCGCGGCGACGAGGTCGTGCTCGACGATGGGGTTGGCAGGGCCGGGGGACTCCGATGGGGCCTCGGTGCCGCAATGGGCGCAGATCAAGGCGCGGCGCCCGGGGTTCCAGACCGCCTCGCCGCCGCACGAGGCGCACGGGAACCGGGCCCGGGCCGTTGCCTGGGGCGGCAAGGGGGGCGGGCCCGAAACCGGCAGCGGCGGCGGCCCTGTCCTTGGTGGCGCGTCGCGGTCCTCCATGGGGCTGGGGCGGTGGACGGCAGGCTAGGAGCGGAGGAACTCGTCGATTGCGGCGCGGGTGATGCGCCATGCGGACCCGATCTTCTTGCCCTTGAGGGAGCCGTCGGAGAGGGCTTGGAGGATGTCGGCCTCGGCGACGCCGAGCACTTGGGCGGCATCGGCCGGGGCGAGCAACTCGGGGAGGGGTGCGGACCCGGAGGAGGGTAGGGGGTTGGCCGGGAGTGGGGGCGGCGTGGGGGGGGGGTTGGGGGCTGCGGGCTGGGTGGCTTGGGCGAGGATTCCGCCAGACTGCTGGAGCATTTGGTTGGCGAGGGCCATGCCCATGGCGAACTGCGTGACCTGGCCGCCGGGGCCGCCGCCGCCGTCGCCCTTGGCGATGCCCTCGGCCATCTGGAGCTTCACGTAGTCGTTGAGGTTGCCGATGGCCGCCATGGAGGAGCGCTTGTCGATGGCCTGCTCGACCTCGGGGGGGACGGAGACGTTCTCGATGATGAAGCTGGCGAGCTCGAGCCCGTAGCGTTGCCTGAGGACGGGGTTGAGGACGGGGAGAAGGGCGCCCCCGACCTCGCCATGGCGGGAGGCGACGTCGAGGACGGGGATGCGGCTCGCGGCGAGGGCCTCGGTGAAGGCCGACACGAGGCGGGAGCGCATGGTGTCCTGGAACTCGTCCAGCCGGAAGTGATGGTCCGTCCCGGCCACCTCGCGCAGGAACACGGGGACGTCCACGACCTTGAAGTCGTAGGTGCCAAACGCGCGGGCGCGGACGATCCCGAAGTCCGGGTCGCGGAGCATGACGGGGTTGGAAGTGCCCCACTTGTTGCCGGTGAACAGGCGGGTGTTGACGTAATAGACATCGCACTTGAAGGGCGACTCGAAGCCGAACTTCCACCCGAGGATCGTGGAGAGGATGGGGATGTTCTGGGTGGCGAGGGTGTGCTTGCCGGGGCCGAAGGTGTCGGCGAACTGGCCGAGGTGGACGAACTGGGCGGCCTGGGACTCGCGGACGATGAGCTGGGCGCCATTCTTGATTTCCTTGTCCTGGTCCGGGAACCGCCACGAGAGCGTGTCGCGGGAGTCATCCTCCCACTGGATGATTTCGAGGAATTGAGTGCGCAGATAATCCATCAGTCCCATGGCGTGTCCTTTCGTGATCGAGGCTCGGCGAGTCTTCGGCGGGAAGATGTCCGGAAGTACTGGAATGTGAACGAGGAATTCCATGGGGGCACCACGTCGGGCGAAACGGCCCGGTGCAGGAGAATCAGGCTCGAACAGGAGGCGGGGCGGCCTTCAGGATGCCGGCATGAAATCCCCATGGCGTGCGGCGTGCGCGGCTTGGATCGCCTTGATGGCGTCCGCCGCGCGGTTGGCGGCGGCGGAGGCGAGGACGGTGATGGCCGGGGCGGCGCGGGTTGACGTGACACCCCCGGCGCCGGTGATGTTGATGGGGTACGCGTCGCGGGCGTCCTCGGGCCCCTCGACGAACGCGGCGCAGCGGCTGCATGCGCGAGCCTTGGCCCTTGGCGAGGGGGAACGCACGGCGGTGGTGGTAACGGTGGACCAGTGCATCCTGCCCGGGACGATCACGGGGGAGCTTCGGCGACGCCTGCGGGAAAAGGCCGGGCTGGGGTCGGCACAGGTTGCCTTCACGGTCACCCACACCCATTCCGCGCCATGCCTGACGGGCGCTGCGCCCAACATCCTGGGCCGGGCGTTCACGGAGGCGGAGCAGGCGGGCATTGATGCCTACACGGGCTTCTTCGTCGAGGGCGTGGAGCGGGCCGTGCTGGAGGCGCTGCGGGATCGTCGGCCCTCGCAGGTGGCATGGGGTCAAGGACGGGTGGGGTTCGCGAGGAACCGACGCACGGCGGGCGGGCCGGTGGACCATGACCTGCCGGTGCTGAGGGTGAGGTCCATGGATGGCACGTTGCGTGCGGCATGGGCCAACTACGCGTGTCACTGCACGACCATGGGCGGGGAGTTGAACGCATCCCACGGCGACTGGGCGGGGGTGGCGGCGATGGACGTGGAGGCGTCGGCGCCGGGCGCGGTGGCGTTGGTGTCGATCGGTTGCGGCGCGGACGCGAACCCGGAGCCGCGCGGGAGCGTGGCGTTGGCGGAGCGGCACGGGCGGGAGCTTGCTGCGGAGATGCGGCGGCTGATGGCCTTGCCGATGACGCCGTTGGGCGCGGTGGACGCGGCGACGATGGAGACGGTGGAGCTGCCGTTCCGGGGTCATTTCACGCGCGAGGAGTGGGAGCGGCGCGCGGCGGCGCCGGGGATCGTGGGGCATCATGCGCGGCGTTGGCTCGGGCGAATCGGGCGGGGCGAGGCGCCGGCGCCGACGTTGCCATACCCGGTTCAGACATGGGCCTTCTCGACGAACCTCGCCGTGGTCTTCCTTGGGGGCGAGGTGGTGGTGGACTACGCGTTGCGGCTGAAGCGCGAGCTGGATGGGCGACGCCTTTGGGTGACCGCGTACGCGAACGACGTGCCGGGCTACATTCCCTCGCGGCGCATCCTCGCGGAGGGCGGGTACGAGGCGGAGACGTCGTTGTGGTACTACGACCGGCCGCAGCAGTTCGACCCGGCGTTGGAGGACAAGGTGGTGGACGCGGTGCGGCGTCCGCTCGCGGGCGGCTTCAAGGCCGCAGCAGTGAAGGGGGAGATGACCGAGCCCATGGACGCGCGGCGGGCGCTGGAGGCGTTCTCGCTCCCGGGCTCGCTCGTGATCGAGCTGGTTGCGGGGGACAACCTCGTGCAGTCGCCGGTGGCGATCGACTTCGGCGCCGATGGACGGCTTTGGGTGGCGGAGATGACGGACTACCCGATGGGCGAGGGTGGCGGGCGCGTGAAGGTGCTCGAGGACATCGACCGCGACGGGATCTTCGACCGGGCGCGCGTGGTGGCGTCCGGGCTGCCGTTCCCGACTGGGGTGATGGCGTGGAGGGACGGGGTGCTGGCGTGCGCGGCGCCGGACGTGTGGTGGGTTGCGGGCGACGGGTCGCGGCGCGAGGCCTTGCTGACGGGATTTGCGACGCACAACTACCAGGCGCGCGTGAACGGGCTGCGCTGGGGGCTTGATGGATGGGTGCACGGCGCGGGCGGCCTGTTTGGCGGGAAGATCACGTCGGCGCGCACCGGGCGCGTGACGGACGCGACGGGCCGGGACTTCCGGTTCGTGCCGGACACGGGCGCGTTCGAGGCGTTGCCGGGCGTGAGCCAGCAGGGGCGGCCGCGCGACGACTTCGGGGAATGGTTTGGGAACGACAACGGCAGCCTGCTCTGGAGCTTCCCGATGCCCCCGGCGGCGGCGGCGCTGGGCTTTGAGCCGCCCCGGGCCGCGTTGCCTGCAAACCGGGACGGGAGCCGGGTCCATCCCACGAGCCGGACGCTCGAGCGCTTCAACGACCCGCACACGGCCAATCACCTGACGAGCGCGTGCGGGCCGGAAATCCTTCGGGGGACCGGCCTTGGCGGGGAGCATGAGGGCGATGCCTTCGTCTGCGAGCCGGTGCACAACCTTGTGCGGCGTGCGCGGTTGTCGCGGGATGGGGTTGGGTTTGCGGCGACGCGGGCGGAAACCGAGAAGGCGTCCGAGTTCCTTGCCAGCACGGACCACTGGTTTCGGCCGGTGGAGGTGCGGACGGGCACGGACGGGTGCCTTTGGGTGGTGGACATGCAGCGGTTCGTGATCGAGCACCCGAGGTGGATTTCGCCGGACCGGCTGGCGCGACTGGACGTGCGGGCGGGGGCGGAGCGCGGCCGGATCTATCGGGTGCGGTCGCGGGAGCGGCGGGCGGGTCCGTTGCCGCGCGTGGGCGCGGGGGAGGGCTCGTTGGACCCGTTGGCGGCGCTGGCGTCCGCGGAGGGACCGTTGCGGGACCATGGCCAGCAACGGTTGATGGACTTGCCGGAGGAGGCGCGGCGTGGGGCCGCGAGGGCGGTGGAAGGCCTGCTGTCGCATGGCCTTGCCCCGGTGCGAGCGCAGGCGTTGTGGACCCTGCAAGGGATGGGGAGGGCGTCGGACGAGCGGGTGCGAGGCGCGTTGCGGGATGCGGATGAGCGGGTGCGATGGTCGGCGATGGACGTGGCGTTCGTCCGGGGCATGGGCGTTGGGGACGGCATGATGGCTGGATGGGAGGCGAGTGCGGCGGCTCGGTTCAGGATGGCGTTGTTGATGGGGCGGGAAGGGGAGCCCGGGGCGGCACGATTGGCGGCGCTGGCGACGAGGCATCCCGGGGATGAATGGGTGGGGGCCGTGGCGGCCCGGGCCGCGCGTCGGCATGGGGCGGCGTTCGCCCGGAGGCTGGCGATGGAGCCCGGCGTGTTGGCAAGGCATGGCGTGGCGTTGGAAGGGTGGCTGGCGGGGTGGGCGTTGGACGGGGCGAGCGCGCTGGAGGTCATCGCCCCCGCGCTGGGCGAGGCGGCTAGGGAGGACGTGCGGGTCGCGTTGCCATGGTTCGTGGCGTTGGGCGGGGGGGAGGACGCGGCGGAGCAACGATTGCCCGGGGCCATGCGAGCGCTGATGGCGACGTGGGGTGTGGCGTTGGGAGGCATTGCGGCGGAGGTGATTGGGGACGGGAAGCGTCCGGAGGCCCAGAGGGTTGCGGCGGCACGGATGGCGTGCCGGAGGGCGGCCGGGGACGGGTCCATGGACGCGGAGTTGGTGGGGATGATGGACGGGATGGGGGCCGGGGCCGTGATGGAGGCGTTGGTGCAGGGGTTGTCGCGGTTGGAACGTGCGGCGTTGGCGGAGCGGATGACGCTGGGATTGGACGGCTTGGGTGCGACGGCACGCGACGCGAGGCTGAGGGTCTTGCTGTCGCGCCGGGGCTCGGCGCGGGTGCTGGCGGGTGCGGTGGCCGCGGGGGCGGTGTCGCCCGGGTCATGGACGCTGGAGCAGCGGGAGGCGTTGAGGGAACGCGGTGGATGGAAGGGCGCGGGTGCGGGCCCGCGAGGCGAGGCAGTTCGGGAGGGCGAGGGGCGTGCGGGGGTGGTGCGTCGGTACGCGGCGGCGGCGGGCATGCGAGGGGACCGGGGCGCGGGCAGGCTGCATTTCGAGCGGCTGTGCGCGAGTTGCCATGCCTTGGGGGGGCACGGCCATGCAGTGGGTCCGGACATGGCGTCATACCGGGGCAAGGCGGTGGAGGACTTCGTGCTGGCGGTGCTGGACCCGAACGCGGCCGTGGATGCGCGGCATCGGACGCGGCGGGTGGAGTTGAAGGATGGGCGGGAGTTGGCGGGGTTGGTCGTGGAGGAGACGGCGGGGGGCTTCGTGCTGGTTCAACCGGGCGGCGTGCGGGAGCGGATTGGGAGGGGGGACGTCGTCCGGGTGGGGGACGTGGCGTCCTCGTTGATGCCGGAGGGGTTCGAGGCGGCGTTGACGGTGCAGGGCATGGCGGATCTCGCGGCGTGGGTGAGGGCGGTGCCACGCGGGTTTGGGACGGCGACGGAGTCGGAGGCCCGGGCGAGCCGCGAGCGGTGGAGGAGCATGGGGGCCTCGGCCGTGGGCGGCTTCCGGAGCGACGAGGCGACGCTGCCCTACGGATGCTGGCTGGGACGGCAATCGTTGAGGGTGTGTCGCCAGGACACGGGGACAAGCCGTGTCGCGTGGGAGTCAAGGCCCGTGCCGGGCGGGAGGCTGCACCGGTGGCCGGTTGCGATGGGGTTTGCCTCGCAGCCGAGGGGGAAGTTCGTGCTGCGAGCGGAGGGGTTGTGCGAGGTGGAGTTCGACGTCGCGTTGGAGGACGCGGAGTGGGAGGCGGAGGGTGGACTGGGCAGGCTTCGTTACCGGGTGGAGGAGCGGAACGGGGAGGACAGCAACGGGGCGATGGAGCTGGAGTTGGCGGAGGGAGCGGCGCCGGGGGCTGGGGCGGTGCGGATCTCGGTGACGGGGACGCCCGCCGGGAGCCCGCGTTGGTTTGGGATTTACGAGGTGCGGGAGTAAGGCCAGGTGGAAGGGGCCGGCGGCCGGGGAGTCAGCCTTCCTTGCTGCGGCGGATTTGGTCGCGAAGGCGTGCGGCGGCCTCGTAGTCCTCGCGTTGGATGGCGTCGGCGAGTTGGCGGTCGAGCTTCTCGGACTCGGGGAGCGGGCGGTTGGCGACGACATGGTCGCGCCATTGCTTGAGCGCGGCGGCCTCGTGGCAGGCGCCGGCCCACTCGGGGCGTCCGATGCGTTGGAAGAGGCTGGCGAGGTTGGAGGAGGCCTCGTCGATGGCGGCGAGGATGCCGTCGTGATTGGAGGGGCGGAGGGATGCGGCGGAGGCCTTGGCAAGGAGGAGGATTTGTTGCGGGGCGATCTGGAGGATGGTCCATGCGACCTCGGGCGCGGGGGCGTGGACGTGGAGGAGGTCGAAGATGGCGAGGTTGTGGCGGCAGTCGGCGGCGGCCTCCTTCATGGCCTTGAGGTGAAAGAACGCAAAGGAGCGATGGTTGAACTGGAGGCTCTCCTGGTGAAGGCGGGCGCATTCCTCGAGGGAGAGGACCGGGACGTTGCTGCCCTTGGGCTCGACGCGCGACTGGAGGAGCTCGGTGAGGGCGTGGAACCATGAGGGGTAACCGAGGGGTTTCTTGCCGTCGGGTCGCCCGGCCTCGTGCATTTGGAGGACACCGAGGTCCACGCGGACCTGGAGCCTGTTGGAGCCGTCACGCGCCTTGATGCGGCGGACGGACACGGTGCCTGGCGTGAAGGGCCATGCGTCGAGCATGCGTGAGAGGTCGCGGTGCATGGGTTTGGGGAGGGATGAGTACGGGGCCTAGAGGACTTGGCCAGGGCGTTGGCCGAGGCACAGGCGGCGATAGGTGGCGAGGGCGAGGAGGGGCCACGCGTTGCGGTACATGTCGTACTTGAGGTAGAAGACGCGTGGGAAGCCGGTGCCGGTGATTTCCTCCTCGGTCCATGAGCCGTCGGGGTTTTGGATGTCGATGAGGTGTTGGACGCCGCGCCTGAGGGCGGGGTCGTGGGGGTTGCCCATGGCGCAGAGGCCCATGACGGCCCATGCGGTTTGGGAGGGGGTGCTGGGGCCGGCGCCCTTGTAGATGGGGTCGTCGTAGGTGTTGCAGCGTTCGCCCCAGCCGCCGTCGGGGAGCTGGACGGATCGGAGCCATTGGGCGCCACGCTGGATCCATGGCTGGGACATGTCGATGCGCATGGCGTCGAGGCCGCGAAGGACCTGCCATGTGCCGTAGATGTAGTTGACGCCCCAGCGGCCGTACCATGAGCCGTCCTTTTCCTGCTGGGCGCGGATGTAGTCGAGGGCGCGGCGGACCTGGGGGTGGGTGGTGGGGTAGCCCTCGTAGCCGAGCAACTCGAGGATGCGCGCGGTGATGTCGGCGCATTCGGGGTCGAGCATGGCGTTGTGGTCCGCGAAGGGGACCTTTTCGAGGATGGACTTGGTGCAGTCCTTGTCGAAGGCGGCCCAGCCGCCGTCGCGGCATTGGAAGGTCAGCATCCATTCCATGCCCCGGCGGAAGGAGTCATGGCGGCGTTGGGGTTGGTCGGTGGGGACCTGGCGAAGGGCGAGGAGCACCATGGCGGTGTCATCGACGTCGGGGTTCCACTTGTTGTTGTACTCGAAGACCCAGCCTGAGGGCTCGACCTTGGCTGGGTTCTTGTGGACCCAGTCGCCGGCGAAGCGGATCTCGCGGTCCATGATCCAGTGGGCGGCCTTGACCATCTTGGGGTGATGGGCGGGCACGCCGGATTCGCGGAGGCAGATGGCGACGATGGCGGAGTCCCAGACCGGGGAGAAGCAGGGCTCGATGCGGACGGAGTCCTTGGTCTCGTGCATGAGCTTGAGGAGCTCATGGTGGGCGCGGAGGACCTCGGGGTGGTCGTCGGGATAGCCGAGGGCCTTGAGGGCGATGAGGGCGTTGAGCATCGCGGGGAAGATGGCGGCGAGGCCGTCGGAGCCCTCGAAGCGTGCGAGCATCCATTGTTCGGCCCTGCGGAGGGCGCGCGTGCGGAAGGGGTGGAGACCCTTGCGGCTGACCCATTCGGCGAGCTTGTGGAGGCGGTCGAGCCAGAGGAAGACGTTGCGGAGGTTGAAGTCGAAGTACCGGGGGCGCAGGGCCTCGTCGAGCTCCCATTTCCCGTTGGGATAAAGCTCGTCGAGGGAGATGGGGAGGGGCTTGGTGGGGCGGAAGTGGTTGATGATGGCGAGGGGGACGAGCATGGCGCGGGACCAGTTGCTCATGTCCCAGAAGTTGACGTGGAACCACTTCCCGATGAGGAGGACCTCGGAGGGGATGGTGGGCACATGGTTCCAGCCCACGAGGCCGATGAGGGCGAGGTAGAGCTTGGAGAAGGTGTTCATGCGTGGGACGCCCCCGAGGTTGCAGGCGACCTCGCGTGCGCGGAGCATGCGGGGGTCGGTGATGGGGACGCCGGCGAGCTTGAGGGCGAGGTACGCCTTGATGGTGGCGTTCACCTCGGGCGGGCCATTGGGGTAGATGTTCCAGCCGCCGTCGGGCAGTTGCTTGGCGAAGATGTGGTGGACGGCCTTGCGTTGCCACGCGGGGTTCACCTTCCCCCACCAGTGGTAGAAGGCGACCATGTCGGCCACGAGGGTGACATCGACGAAGAGTTCGCCAACCCAGTAGCCCTCGGGCTTCTGCTCGGAGAGCAGGAAGCTTTGGGAGCGGGTGATGGCCTCGTGGAGGGGAGGCCATGAGGCCTGCCCGGCGGGTGGCGCGGCGCCGGGACCGGCTGGCAGGCTGGCGTCGGTGGACGACGACATGTGGGGAAGGGCCTTGGCCTAGGGCTGGGAGGGTGCGATGGCGAGGGCTCGCGAGGGCTCAGGCCTTGGGGAGAAGGTCAGCCACGAGGGCGCGTTCCTCCTTGAGCTCGGCCTCGGTGAGGGCGATGCGGGAGCGCGAGAAGTCGGAGAGCGCGACGCCCTCGATGGTTTCCCATGACCGGCCGTTGGAACGGGTGGGGAAGCTGAAGACGAGGCCCTTCTCGATGCCATAGGCGCCGGTGGAATGGACGGCCACGGAGAAGCAGTCGTCGGGGTGGGTGGGGGTGGAAAGGGACCGGACGGTGTCCACGACGGCGTTGGCGGCGGACGCGGCGGAGGAGAGGCCGCGGGCCTCGATGATGGCTGCGCCGCGCTTTTGGACGGCGGGGATGAAGGTGTTGGCGAACCATGCGTCATCGCGGATGACGTCGGGGGCGGGGCGACCGCCGATGCGGGCGTTGGCGAAGTCCGGGTACATCGTTGAGGAGTGGTTGCCCCAGATGGCGATGTGGGACACCTGGGGGCAGGCAACGCCGGCCTTTTGGGCGAGCTGGGTCTTGGCGCGGTTCTGGTCGAGCATCGTCATCGCGAACCAGCGGTCCTTGGGGACGTCGGGCGCGGAGGACATGGCGATGAGGCAGTTGGTGTTGCAGGGGTTGCCGACGACGAGGGTGCGGACGTCGGGGGCGGCATTGCGTTGGATGGCCTGGCCTTGGCCGGTGAAGATGCGGCCGTTGATGCCGAGGAGGTCCTTCCGTTCCATGCCGGCCTTGCGGGGGACGGAGCCGACGAGGAGGGCCCAGTTCACGTTGCGGAAGCCCTCGTCGAGGCTGGCGGTGGGAACGACGCCGGCAAGGAGGGGGAACGCGCAGTCATCCAACTCCATCACGACGCCATGGAGGGCCTTGAGGGCGGGCTCGATCTCGATGAGGTGGAGGATGACGGGTTGGTCGGGGCCGAACATCGCGCCGGAGGCGATGCGGGACAGGAGGGAGTAGCCGATTTGGCCGGCGGCGCCGGTGACTGCGACACGGATGGGGACGTTCATGATCTGTAGTGAATCCAAGGGGTTCCGAAGCGGACGGGCCAAGGTTACCCCTGAAGTGCAACGGGCGGAAGACTGTTCCTTGCCCGTGCAAGGGGGATGGGCGGGAACTAGGGCAAGGGAGGCACCGAGGCCGGGAAGTCGGCCGGGAAGTCGGCAGGGAGGGAGGTTGATGGGGCTAGGGAATGCATGGCGACGGCATGGTCTTCATGGGCGCCGGGAAACGGATTCCCATGGGTTAGTCCTTCGGGATGGAGGGGACGACCTGGCTGGGGATCGTGATGCCGTACTTGTGAAGGATGGGGACAAAGTCGGGATGGGAGGATCCGAACCGTGCGAATTCCTTGCTGATCTGCTCCATGCGTGCCAACTCGACCTTGAGGCGGGCGACATTGGGGCGACTGGCGACCACGGCGCTGTGCTGGAGCCATGCTTGGCGTGCGACAAAGACCACGAACAAGGCCAACGCGACAAAGACAAGCCAGTGCAAGTCTCGAAGGTCCTTGCTGAAGGGGTTGGAGGGTTCTCCTTGGGAGCGTGAGGATGGGGAGGAGGGCATGGCTAGCGGGCGGGTTGGGGGGCTTCGTTCGTGACGGCGCTGGTCGGCGCGTTGGTCATGGCGTGGGACAGCGCGTTGGTTGCGGTGATGGTCTTCAGGAGGGGGATGATGGAATCGTCGGTCTTGGAATAGGCGTGGGCCTCGGCCACGAGGAGGTTGAGGCCCATGAGGTACTGGGAATGAAGCTGGGCGACGGTTTGGGCGGCGACGCCCTCGCGGGTGGCCCGGTAATACCAGCCCACGGCAATGATCAGTGCGGCGACGAGGACCCATGATCCGGCCCGCATGGCCTTGTTAATGTCTTGCTCGTTCACGATGGGGCCAGTCTATGGGCCGTGTTTTTCGTTTGCGACAGCAAACTCGACCACCTGGCCGCGCTCGGGCACGAGCACGTCGGCGGCGGGGAGGTTCCGGCGGAGCAGGTCCGCGAAGGCGAGCGACTGGTCCTCGTCGCCGTGGACGACGGTGACGCGGCGGACCTTGGCGCCGAGGGATGCGACGTAGGCGGCGAGCTCGGAGCGTCCGGCATGGCCGGAGAAGGAGTCGATGGCGGCCACCTCGGCGCGGACGACGTGGGGCTGCCCGAAGATGTTGACCGGGGACCGGCCCGCGAGGACTTGGGCGCCGAGGGTATGCTCGGCGCAGTAGCCGACGAAGAGGACGAGGTTGCGAGGGTCGCCGACATGGTTGGCAAGGTGATGGCGGATGCGGCCGGCCTCGGCCATGCCGGAGGCGCTGAGGATGATGGCGGGTTCCTTGAGGTCGTTGAGCTTCTTGGAATGGGCGACCTCGCGGATGTACGTGAGGTTTTCCATGCCAAAGGGGTTGCGCTGCTCGCGGAGGAACCGGGTGGTTTCCTCGTCGAAGCATTCGGGGTGGAGACGGAAGACCTCGGTGGCGTTCACGCTGAGGGGGCTGTCCACGAAGATGGGGACGTGGGGCAGGGCGCCCGAGGCGTGGAGTTGGTTCAGGACATAGACCAACTGCTGGGTACGACCGACGGCGAAGGCCGGGATGATGACCTTGCCGCCGCGCCGGACGGCGTCGCCCACCCGCCTCAGCAACTCGTCCCGTTGGCGGGTGGCGTCATGGTGCTCGCGTGCGCCGTAGGTGCTCTCGACCTGGAGGAAGTCCACGTCCGCCACCGGCTCGGGGTCGCGGAGGATTTCCTGGCCGGGGCGGCCGATGTCCCCCGAGAAGACGAAGCGGAACCGTTGCCCGTCCTCGCGCACGTCAAGGATCACCTGGGCGGAGCCGAGGATGTGCCCGGCATCGGCGAGGGTCAGCGACACGCCGTCGGCGACGGGCATGGGGCGATGGTAGTTGAGCCCGACGAAGTGCCGGATGGCGGCCTCGGCGTCCGCGGCGGAGTAGAGGGGCTCGACGGGGGGAAGGCCATCCTTGGCCCTTCGCCGGGAGACGAACTCGGCGTCGGACCTTTGGATCTCGGCGGAGTCCGCGAGGAGGACGGCAGCGAGGTCACGGGTGGCGAAGGTGGAGTAGATGTTCCCGCGGAAACCCTTGCGGCAAAGGTTTGGAAGGTTGCCGCAGTGGTCGATGTGGGCATGGCTGAGGATCACGGCGTCCAAGGAGGCGGGGTCGAACGGGAAGGTCCGGTTCCGTTCCATGGACTCGCCCCGGCGCCCTTGGTAGAGGCCGCATTCGAGCAGGAGGCGGGCGCCGTTGACCTCGACGAGAAACATGGAGCCCGTGGTGGTGCGGGTCGCCCCATGGTAGTGGACGCGCATGGGTCGAGGTTGCCGGACGGCGGGCGAGGGTGGAAAGCCCCTTCCGTGCCCTCCTGTCCATGGGGTGACGGGATGGAGGAGCCCTGCAACCCGCCCGGCACGGGACCTTCCCGGGGGCGTTGGGCGGCGCGGCCCTCAGGGGCGTTCAGTCCTCCGCGCGACGGTCGTGCCATCCGGGGAGGGAATAGCGTTGGGCCATGAGTTGCTGGACGCGAGGGAGGACCGCGGCCGGAGGGGGGCCGTCCCGGGCGTGCCATTGACGCGTGAGCGCCTCGCGGATGGCACGGGGGTGGCAGGGCAGGTTGGCGATGAAGTCCCCGTGGGCGCGGTTGTCTCGGTAGGCGGGCTGCGAGGAGGGCTGCGGGAGCCAACGGGGGACGAGCGCAAGGTCCAGCGCATGGAGGAACGTGCCATGGAAGAGCACGGCCTGTCGCTTCCTGCGCTGGGCGTTGCCCGAGACCTTGCGTTGGTTCCAGACGAGGTCGGTATGGCCGAGGATCTCGACGTGGCCGGGGACGATGGACTGGATGGCGGCTTGCTGCCGCGCCATCACGAGGCCATTCGTGCCCCGGATGGTCTCAAGCGCGGGATGGAAATGGACGGGAAGCGCGACCGCGTAGGAGAGACAGCCTGGTCCCTGGACGACGGTGCCTCCGCCGCTGCAACGCCGAAGGACGGGCACGCCGTCCGCCTTGCAGGCCTCGACATGGACCTCGCGTCGGGGGGATTGCCCATACCCGACGACGACGCACGGGGCGGGGGCCTGCCAGAACCAGAGGGCGGGGCCGCATTCGCCGTGCTCGACCGCGTCGAGCATGGCCTCGTCCCATGCAAGGCACTCGGCGGGTGCCGCGACGGCGGGCAGGTCGAAGGCGAGCATCGGGCGGGGGGCCATGGGCCGTGATGGGATCAAGGTGCCGGGACGGCCTCGATGCGGACGACCTGGCAGTCCTTGTTGTTCTCCCAGCCGGAGCCGAACTCGATGACGTAGAGGGCGCCGTCGGGACCGAGCTCGAGCTCGACGGGGCGCTTGAGGGGGATGTTGGGCGCGAAGCGCTCGACGCGCCCGGGCTGGCCTTCGGGCGTGGGATGGACTGCAAGGATCCAATGGCGTTCCCAGTCATGGATGAAGAGGCAGCCATCAAACGACCGGGGAAGCTTGATGGGGGACTTGAGGTCGGGGCTGAAGTGATACACGGGACCGGCGCAGGCCGTGCGCCCGCCGGATCCGACGGCCGGGAACCGGGTGGATGGGGAGTAGGGGTAGAAGAGCCATGCCGGCCGGGCGGGTGGAAGCTCGCGCGGGCCGGTGTTGCGCGGGGAAGGGTTGACGGGACGTGCGGGGTCCCATGCGTCGCCCGACGTCCCCGTTGCGAAGTCATGGGCGTGGTAGGGCTTGTTGTCGGCGATGAAGAACGGCCAGCCGAAGTTTCCGGCCGTGCGTGTCCGGTTGACCTCGTCGAAGCCCGCCGGGCCGCGTCCGGGGCGGGGCTCGCGGGCGTCCGGGCCGACCTCGCCCCACGAGAGGATGCCGGTGCGAGGGTCCACGGAAATCCGGAAGGGATTGCGGCAGCCCATGACGAAGATCTCGGGCCTCGTGTTGGGTGTGCCCTTCGGGAAAAGGTTTCCGGCGGGGACGGAGTAGGAGCCGTCGGGCTCGGGATGGATGCGGAGGATCTTGCCGCGAAGGTCGTTGGCGTTGCCGGAGGAACGGGCGGCGTCGAAGGGGTGGCGCCCGTCGCGGAAGTCGGCCGGATTGTAGCCCTCGGACTCGAAGGGGTTGGTGTTGTCGCCGGTCGAGACGAAGAGGTTGCCGTTTCCGTCGAATGCGAGGGAACCGGCCTCATGGCAACAAACCTCGCGCTGGACGGGGACGCGCAGGACGACCTTCTCGGAGGCGAGGTCGATCTGGTCCTGGACCAGGGTGAAGCGGGAGACGCGGTTCTCGGGGGTGTCGCCGGCCGGGGACCAGTAAAGGTAGAGCCAAGGGTTGGCGGGGAAGCCGGGGTCCGCGGCGACGCCGATGAGCCCGGCCTCCCAGCTTCCCTTGTCGGGTTGGCGCGCGTTGATGGCGTTGAGGTTTCCGTGGACGGGGAGGCGGGCGGCGAGGACGGAGCGTTGGGTGTCGGGCCTCCAGACGCGGACGGCGCCGAAGCGTTCGACGAAGACGACGCGGCCATCGGGGAGCGGAGCGAGCTCCATGGGGTTGTCGCAAAGGGCTTCGAGGACGGTCTTGCGGAAGGCCTCCCGGGACCTTGCGGGCGTTGCGGATGGCCCGAGGAGCCCGAGGACGATGACGACGAGGGCGCGGGCTGCCAGCGCGAGCATGGAAAGGCGGCGGTGATTCACTCGTCCACAAGGCTAGCCCTTGGGCGCGGCGGGTGTCACCGGGTATGAGTTCGGGATCGCCGGGGAAAAGGAAAAGCCCCGCCCGATGGACGGGCGGGGCTTGCATGGAACGCCCGTGGGGGCGGGTTACT
>CAIYFP010000601.1 GCA_903925515.1 uncultured Verrucomicrobiota bacterium | reverse complement strand
GGCACCTACCCCCTCCCCGAGGCCCAGCTCGACCGCTTCCTCTTCAACGTCGTCGTCGATTACCTCCCGGAACCCGACGAGGTCCGCGTCATCCAACGCACCACCGGCGAGCCCCCCGAACCCATCCAGCCCCTGTTCAACGGCGACGACGTCCTCGCCTTCCACTCCCTCGTCCGGCAAGTCCCCGTCTCCGAGGACATCGTCCGCCACGCCGTCCGCCTCGCCGCCTCCACCCGGCCCCGCCGCGAGGGCACGCCCGACTTCATCAACGATTCCGTCACATGGGGCGCCGGCACCCGCGCTCCCCCAATGCCTCGTCCTCGGAGCCAAGGCCCGCGCCCTCCTCCATGGCCGCGCCCACGTGACTCTCCAAGACCTCCACGCCCTCGCCCGGCCCGTCCTTCGCCATCGCGTCCTCCTCAACTACCGCGCCGAGGCCGACGGCCTCCGCATCGACGACCTCGTCCAGCGCCTCGTCGAGTCCACCCCGGCCTAGCATTTCCTTCCCTTGAACCCGTCCCACATCGACGCCCGCGCACTCATGGCCATCCGCAGCCTCGAGCTGCGCGCACGCGCCGTCGTCGAGGGCTTCTGGTCCGGCATCCATCGCTCCCCCTATCACGGCTTCTCCGTCGAGTTCACCGAGTACCGCCAGTACGCCCACGGCGACGATCCACGCCACATCGACTGGCGTGTCCTCGCCCGCTCCGACCGCACCTACATCAAGAAGTTCGAGGACGAAACCAACCTCCGCTGCCATCTCGTCCTCGACCGCAGCCGCTCCATGGACTTCGGCACCGTCGGCCACACCAAGGCCGCCTACGCCGCCACCTTCGCAGCCACCCTCGCCCTCTTCCTCCAAAAACAGGGCGACGCCGTCGGCCTTATCTCCTTCGACGACGTCGTCCGCAACTTCATCCCCGCACGCAACCGCCCCGGCCAGCTCAACCTGCTGCTCCACGCCATCGAGGCCCCCGTCCCCGGCCGCGCCACGTCCCTTCCCGCCGCCCTCGAACGCGCCGCCCAGCTCCTCCGCAAACGCGGCCTTGTCGTTCTCCTCTCCGACTTCCTCGCCCCCGTCCCGGAACTCGAACGCCCTCTCGCGCACCTTGCCGCCCTCGGCCACGACCTCGCCGCCGTCCAGTTCCTCGATCCTGCCGAGCTCTCCCTCTCCTTCCATCAACCCGCCCACTTCGAGGACCTCGAGTCCGGCCAATCCCTCCACGTCGATCCCGACGTCGCACGCGCCCAGTACCTCCAACGCCTCCATGCCCACCAAGATGCCCTCCGCGCCCTCTTCAATCGCGTCGGAGCCTCATGGCACCCGCTCGACACCAAGGCGCCCCTCAGCCCCGCCCTCCAGGACTTCATCCAGTCCCGCCATCGCAAGGGCCGGGCCCCCGCCCGACGTAGCCCAGCCGCCGCCGCGCCATGAACTTCCTCGCCCCGCTCTTCCTCCTCGGCGCCGCCGCCATCGCCGGCCCCGTCTTCTTTCACCTCATCCGCCGCACCACCCGCGACCGAATCCCTTTCCCCACCCTCCTTTTCCTCCAGCCCACCCCCCCGCGCATCACCCGGCGCAGCCGCCTCCACGACATCCTCCTCCTCGCGCTCCGCATCCTCGCCCTGCTGCTCGTCGTCCTCGCCTTCTCCCGTCCCTACCTCCAACGCCCCTCGCCCCCACCGCCCCCGGACGCCAACTCCTCCCGCACCGTCCTCCTCCTCGACACGTCCGCCTCCATGCGCCGCTCCAGCCTCTGGGCCGACGCCCTGCAAAAGGCCTCCCAACACGTCCGAAACGCAGGCCCCAACGACCAAGTCGCCCTCGTCGCCTTCGACCGCGCCCCGCGCACCCTCGTCTCCTTCCAGCAATGGTCCGAGGCCCCGCCCAACGACCGCGCCGCCATCGCCCTCGCCGCCCTCCAATCCCTCGCGCCCTCATGGCACGCCACCGCCCTCGGCCCCGCCCTCATCCGCGCCGCCGAAGAACTGTCCGAGGGCGATTCCCCCAACCAAGGAATCCGCCGCCGCATCCTCCTCGTCTCGGACCTCCAGGACGGCGCCCGCATGGACCCCATCCAATCCTTCGAGTGGCCTCGCAACGTCGAG
>CAIYFP010000600.1 GCA_903925515.1 uncultured Verrucomicrobiota bacterium | reverse complement strand
TGCCGCAACTCGCCCGCTTGGGGATCGCGAGCCCCCCTCCTCCTTCCGCGCGGATTTGGGTACATGGACCCAGCGGCAGGATGCCGCTGCCACTTTCCATGAGGCCCCCCATGAAGGTGGAAGCGGCTTCCAGCCGCTTGCTACATGGACCCGCGCCAGGATGCCGCCGGCACCGTGCTCCTGACGCCGCGCGGGGCTCCGGGAATCCTGCGCGCCTTTTCCCCGACCCCGTGCATCTTCGTGGCATGGACTTTGACTCGGTGGTGGTGGGCGCGGGCTCGGCGGGATTCGCGGCCGCAAGGACCATGGCCGCGGCGGGGCAACGCGTGGCCGTCGTGGATGGCGCCCGCCAGCTCGGCGGACTCTGCATCCTTCGCGGATGCATGCCCACCAAGGCCCTCCTCCATGCCGCCGAGCTTCGTCACGCCATCGAGGCCGCCCGTCCATGGGGAATCGAGACGGGCTCCGTTCGCATCGACATGAAGGCCCTCCTCGCAAGGAAGGACGCCTTCGTCGCCGACTTCGCCTCCTACCGGCGCCAGCAACTGGAGACGGGCCCGTTCCGCCTCCTTCGCGGCCAAGCCCGGTTCGTCGGGCCCAACACCCTCCACGTCGAGGGGCAGGGCGACGTCACCGCCCTGAACTTCGTCCTCGCGACCGGCTCCGTCATGGCGCCGCCACCCCTCCCGTCGCTGGACGAGGTCGGGTGCCTGACCTCGGACACCGCCCTCGGGCTGGACGTGGTGCCGGGCTCCATGGTCGTTCTCGGCGGCGGGCCCGTGGCCATGGAGTTCGCGCAGTACTTCGCGCGCCTGGGAGCAAGGGTCACCGTCTTGCAACGCGGCGATCGGCTCCTGAGCGGCATGGACCCCGATCTTGGCGAGGAATTGGCGCGGGCACTCGAACGGGAGGGCCTCTCGATCCTCACGGGGACACGCCTCCTCGGCTTCGAGTCCCATGGCCCCGCCAAGCGCGTCCGGTTCCTGCACCATGGCGTGGAACGGTTTCTCGATGCGGACGAGCTCTTCAACGGGCTCGGCCGTCGCCCCGCCACCGCCGGTCTGGGCCTCGAGCACGTCGGCGTTCGCGTCCGCCCCTCCGGCCACGTCGAATGCGACGCCACGCAGCGGACATCGGCACCCCACGTGTACGCGGCGGGCGATTGTTGCGGGCCCTTGGAGGTGGTTCATGTCGCCATCCATCAGGCGGAGGTCGCCGCCCGCAACATCCTCGCGGGCACCGGCATGGAGCAGGTGGATGCCCGGTGCCGGTTGGTGGGCGTCTTCACGGACCCGGGCGTCGCCGTGGCCGGGCTCGGGGAACGGGCCGCGCGGGATGCGGGAAGGACCGTCCGGGTCGCCAGCCATCCGTTCAACGACCACGGGAAGTCCATGATCCGCGGCTGCCGCGACGGCTTCGTGAAGCTGGTCGCGGACGCGGCGACCGGCGAGTTGCTGGGCGGTGCATGCGTCGGGCCCGATGCATGCGAGCTCATCCATGAGGTCGTCGTGGCCCTTGCGGCACGCATGACCGCGTCCCAGCTCGCCCGGGTCCCCCACTATCACCCCACGCTCTCGGAGATCTGGACCTACCCGGCGGAGGAACTGGGTTGAACCTAAAAACGGCAGTTGAAGAGGGCTTCAAGGCAAGGAAATGGCCGTCCCATCAAGGCAAAGAGGTCCTGTGGGATCCATCCGAGACCTCACCCGGCGGGTGAGATAGGAATGGGCCGGTCAGGGTGGGAGGCCG
>CAIYFP010000599.1 GCA_903925515.1 uncultured Verrucomicrobiota bacterium | reverse complement strand
CATGCTGGGCAAGCGGCTGGAAGCCGCTTCCACTTTCATTTGGTCTTCATGGAAGGTGGCAGCGGCATCCTGCCGCTGGACGTGATCCAGCCGGAGCCGGGACGGCTCTGCCACGTTTCCGCCGGGTGAGGGCACCCGGCCTACCACCCGGACCAGCCCGTTTCAACCTCACCTGCGGGGTGAGGTCTCGGAGGGATTCCACGGGGCCTCTTTGCCTTGATGGGACGTCCATTTCCTTGCCTTCAAGCCCTCCTGGACTGCCGCTTTTGGGATCATTGGGGTTGGTGGTGCTTGCTCGATCCGCTTCCGCAAAACGCTCGTCCTTCGCCGCGCTCACGCCTCGGCTTCGCAATGGCTTCCCCTTGTAGCGAGCCGATTCAGCCGCGAGGCATCCGGGGCCGGCCATGCCGCAGCGCCCGTTCGTGGGCGGCGAAGAGCTGGGATGGCGGAACCGTTTGAAGCCGGGGGCCATTCTTGACCGTCCTAGGGGTGTGAATAGGCTCGGCGCGATGGCGTTCCCCCCCGTTGTGCGTGTGATGTTGGCGGCTGCTTGCGTGGCGACCTCGGCTTGTACCATGGCTGCGGCCGAACGTGCGCCCGGGCTGGCGGTCACGTTCGGGGCTGGCGGCGCATCGGACACCGCGACATGGCCCGGGGTGCTCCTGCACGTGGCGGCAGGGCAGCCGGCCTCGCCATTCGTGCCGTCGGGCCCGTTCACGGCGACATGGGAGGGCTTCGTCAATTCAGAGCTGCGCTCGGAGTACACGTTCCACGTCGAGGCATCGGGCGAGGTGCAGCTCGAAGTGAACGGCGCGCCGGTGGCCCTTGGCAAATCCCCGGGCGGCACCAACGCCGTCGCGGGCCTCTCGGGCGGGCCGGTGAAGCTCAGCAAGGGGGCGAACGCGCTGCGGGTGACGTACAAGAGCCCGGCCATGGGCGATGCGTTCGTTCGTTTGTACTGGTCCAATACCGAGACGCCTCGCAACCCGGTGCCGTTGTCCGTGCTGACGCATGATGACTCGGCGGGGTTGAAGAAGGGCGCGTTGCTGCGCGAGGGACGCGGCATGTTCATGGACCTGCGCTGCGTTCATTGCCATGACGCGGGTACCGGAGACAAGGTTCCGGAGCTGGCGATGGACGCGCCGTCGTTTTCGGGGATCGGGTCCCGACTCGGCGCATCGTGGATGGCCAAGTGGATCGCCGACCCGGCGTCGGTACGCCCCGGCACGCCGATGCCGCGCATGGTGCACGGGGCGGATGGGCCGGGGCAGGCGAAGGCCATGGCGGCGTTCCTTTCGAGCCTGAGGGAACCGGCCGTGGCTGCGCCGAAGGAGGGCGACGCGGAGCAGGGCAAGGCCTTGTACGAGAAGCTGCATTGCGTCTCGTGTCATGTGGCGCCCGAGGGCGGCGAGGCGGATGCGTCGAAGGTTTCGCAAAAGCACGTGAAGTCGAAGTTCCGGCCGGGGGCGCTCGCGGCGTTCCTGATGCGGCCCTCGGAACACTTTGCATGGATCCGGATGCCGGACTTTCGGCTGAGCGCGGAGGAGGCGTCGCATCTCGCGGCCTACCTGACGAAGCACGCGGAGGGCGAGGCACCGGGCGACGACGCGGTGGATGCGGCGCTTCGGGATGAGGGGCGGAAGCTGGTGGAAACGACGGGTTGCTTGCAATGCCATGCGTTGCCCGGGGCGAAGGCGTCCGGGGGGGCGAAGGCGTTGGCGCAGATGCCGGCCGACAAGTGGAGCGGCGGCTGCATGGCGGAGACGGCGGCGGGTGGGAAGGTCCCGGCGTACACGTTGACGTCGGCGCAGCGCGAGGCGTTGCGGGCCTTCGCGGCGAGCGATCGCGCCTCGCTCGGTCGTCACGTGGCCTCGGAGTTCCTCGAGCGTCAAGCTTCGGCGCTGGGATGCGCGGAATGCCATGGCAAACACGAGGGCTTTCCCGGATGGGAATTGCTGGGCGGCAAGCTGCGGCCGGAATGGGCGGCGGCGTTCATCGCGGGCAAGCCGATGTCGAAGCCGCGCCCGTGGCTGGAGTCGCGGATGCCGGGGTTCCCCGCGTATGCGGCGGGCATGGCGGAGGGATTGGCGACGCGGCATGGGTGGCCGTCCGTGACGCCGGCCGAGCCGGCTGCATCGGCTGACCTCGCGGAGAAGGGAAGGAAGCTGGTGAGCGCGAACGGGGGGTTCTCGTGCGTCTCATGCCATGGGGTGGCTGATTTCGGGGCGACGGCCGTGTTCGAGGCGCCGGGCATCAACTTGGCGTTGTCGCACGAGCGCTTGCAGCCGGACTATTACAGGCGCTGGCTCCGGAGCCCGTTGAGCTTGGATCCCAACACGAAGATGCCCGTGTACTTTGACGAGCAAGGGAAGAGCCCGTTGTCGGAGTTCTTCGATGGAGACGGACCGGCGACGATCCATGCGATCTGGGAGTACCTGAAGCTGGGCCAGAAAATGCCGAAGCCGGAGTGATCCCTCATACCCACACAACCATGCGAACGAGAGAGACCATCGGACTGCTGCGCACGATCGTCGCGGCGATTGCCATGGGGTGCGCCGGCTCCGCGTTGAACGGCGCCCCGGCCCGGCTGGACTTCAACCGGGACGTGCGCCCGATCCTCGCGGATCATTGCTTCAACTGCCATGGCTTCGACGACCGCACGCGCAAGGGCGGGCTTCGGCTCGACCGGGCCGAGGACGCCATGAAGGGTGGGAAGTCCGGGAAGCCCGCGATCGTCCCGGGCAAGGCGCCGGACTCCGAGTTGGTGCGGCGGCTGCGCACGAGCGACCCGGACGATCGGATGCCGCCGGAGGAGAAGGGCGTGCCGATGACGGATGCGCAGCGCGCGACGCTGGAGCGTTGGGTGGCGGAGGGCGGGGAGTACAAGGCGCACTGGGCGTTCCTGAAGCCGGAGCCCCCGGCGTTGCCCGCCGTGAAGAAGGCGGGCTGGGCGCGGAGCGCGCTCGACGTGTTCGTGCAGGCGCGGATGGAGCAGGAGGGGCTGGAGCCAAGGCCGGAGGCAGACCGGGCAACCTTGATCCGAAGGGCGTCGCTAGACCTGACGGGCCTGCCTCCGAGGCCGGAGGAGATCGACGCGTTCCTGACGGACGGCTCGCCCAACGCCTACGAGCGGCTTGTGGACAGGCTGCTGGCGTCGGCGCACTACGGCGAACGGATGGCGGTGGACTGGCTGGACGCGGCGCGTTATGCGGACACGCACGGGTACCACATTGACTCGGCGCGCGACATGACGGCATGGCGGGACGGCGTGATCCGCGCGTTCAACGACAACCAGCGGTACGACCAGTTCACGATCGAGCAGATTGCCGGGGACCAGCTTCCCAACGCCACCGACGCGCAGCGGGTGGCCTCGGGGTTCAACCGGAACCACATGATCAACTACGAGGGCGGCGCCATCCCGGAGGAGTATCATGCGGCGTACATCGTGGACCGGATCAACACGACGTCCACGGTGTGGCTGGGCCTGACCGTGGCCTGCGCGCAATGCCATGACCACAAGTACGACCCCATCACGACGCGCGACTACTACGGGATGTACGCGATCTTCAACGGCGTGCCGGAAAACGGCCTTGATGGGCGCAACGGCAATGCCGTGCCCGTGGTGAAGCTGGCCTCGGCGGAGCAGGCGGCGGAGTCGGAGCGGTTGTCGGCGGCGGTGCGGGCGGCGGAGGCTCGGCTCGCGAACGCGCCCGAGGAGGTGCGGGAGGCGATGCGCCAGTGGGAGCGGGGCCTGATGGCGCCGGGCGCGGCATGGAACGTCGTTGCCGTCGCCAACCCCACCTCCACGGGTGGTGCACGGTTTGAGGCGGAGGCGGACGGCTCATGGTTTGTTCCGCTGCCGGCCGCCGCGCGTGAAGACTACGTGCTG
>CAIYFP010000598.1 GCA_903925515.1 uncultured Verrucomicrobiota bacterium | reverse complement strand
CACCGAATATTGCTACCCGTTGCCTAGCGTCCGACTTGCATGTCTTATCCACGCCGCCAGCGTTCGTTCTGAGCCAGAATCAAACTCTCCGTAGAAAATTTGTCTGGTTTCGATCAAACGACCGACACTCAAACATTACTGACTTTTTTGAGGTCATGCGCTTTCGCGCTTGCCTCAAGGGCTCTTATCTCATCGCACAATTCGAATTTCAAGGAACCGACGAAAAATCTTAACCGCTGCTTCAGCACGTGATGACGAGATGACGGGCCGCTCGTTAGCTTGCTGAGCAGACCCGCCTCGCCCTCATTTGATTCGCTGCGTCCAGACCGTCGTAAAGAACGAGAAAAGATTTATCGGGTGAGATGGATTGCCGCAATGCTTTTTTTCCATAATTTCAGACGAGAGCCTTTTTCATGCGTTTTTATTGGGGTTTATGCGCGAAAAAAGTTTTTGGATGGACGCCTTGCAGGCCGGGTTTTCTCCCTGGTGGGCGCTTTTCCAGTGTGGGTTTCGCCCGATCCGTCCGGCCATGCCTTCGGTGGTGACCGGGGCCTTTTCTTAGGTTGTCGGTGAGATGCCATTTCTTAAGTCGTTGCCGCACAACATGATTGCGAGTCGGCTATTCAGGATGAAAGAGCATGACCTGACCCTCTCGGTTCGAGCCGCGCCTGAAAACACCCACGTAACGCGCTCTGGCCGAGCCTATCCTTGCCTCGACGTGCACCTCGAAGACGGAGCTTTGGGTGGAGAACAGGTTGCCGAGGGTGGGTGCGACAAGGGGCAACTCTGCCGTGTTTCTGAACGGCATGTCATCTGCCGTTCCGTCCTGCCCGTCCGGTCCTGCGCGACGCTGGAGTATTTGCCTAGCTATACCTTCGTCGCCGCCGAGGAGGATTCTGAGCACGGGTAGTGGGGCCGTATTTACGTTGATCCTGCTGGAGGATATAGCGGTGAATACATCAACTGCTCCCGCTCCGGTTGCATCCTGCGCCACAAATGAAGTGGTTCCGCCTAGGATGGGGCGGCGCATTTCCGGTGCGTATCCCGTGATCTTCTCGCCCCAATAAAGCTTAGGCGACATGCCGCGTACCTTGGTCAGCTCGGAGATGTCATCAATGGGCCCATTTTTTGGAGCGTAGGGTGGAGTGAGGCCCGCGTAGTAACCTTGCTCGGCGCCGCCCCTAGGATTTTCAAGGTCATCCCTGTCACGCCAGTCCGTGATGGCAGCTGCTATCAGAGACGATTCGCCGGCGCCGGCCCCGAGGATTTGAAAGGCGAGCTCCAGGATTGGCTCTGGGGCCGTGTTGACGTTGATGCGTCGTTCCATGTCAATAATACGCAGGCTGATCTCACCGTTTCCGATTTTTACATGTGCGAGGTCCAGTCCTATGTAAGGGTTGTCGATTGAATCGGGGTTTCCAGGGCCCCCGGCCCAGAACTGGTTGAGTCCGTCGTATAAGCCTTCTCCCGGGATGGCTCGTTGCTGTTGGAGCACCCATTTTGCGAGCTCCATTCCGGACCGGCCCAGCCATTCGAGTTCAGGTCCTGACCGCGTGTTCATGGCGAGACGTGCCTCCACCTTCATTGCGTACGCAAAGGCGCCTGCTACGACGGCCATGGCAAGGACCAAGACCAGGACCAGGACCAATGCCGCGGCATGGTAGGAGGCTGTGCCAGGGTGTTTAGGTCGGGCATTCACTGCGGGGGCGCTCCTTGGGGCATTCCGGTTTGGGCCTCCATGGCGACGCCAGCCGAAGGAATTCGAACGACCCGCGTGACAACCTCGGTAGAACTCTGGGCAAGAGAGGATTTGCGACGGAAGCCGAGCGTGACGCGCACCAGTGCCGGAAGGGTGTTGGTTGCGGTCCACTCCGGGATGAAGTCGCCTTTTCGTGCGTCCCAGAAGGCGACCTCGAATTGGGCGACGTCGGTTGCGAGCAGTACTGGAAACGCTCTCGGGTCGTCGCTGATTTGGTCGAGGATGCTGTTTTGGCGGAGGAAGAGAGAGCTATTTCCGGCCGCGTCGGGCTCGACGGTGAAGGTGACCCGGCGAACCTGTTCACCCTCGAAGAAGCCTGAGCCGGGGAACGAGGGGGCTAGGCTGGCCACGAAGCTGAGGGCGGACTGGGCTCCGGCCGAATCGGAGAGGAAGGAGTAGTGGCGTGCGTTTGCTGCGAAGAGGACGGCGGAGTCCAGAGATTCCTGAAGGACTTGGATGGCGGTGCGTTGACGTTGTGCGTCGGCGGCGAGGCGAAGAGCAGCCGAGCTGGACTGCATGAGGATGCGCCATGTGGAGTAGAGGAGCGATAGAACGACTGCGAAAATGCCGAGCGCGACAAGGACCTCGAGGAGGGTGAATGCGCCGGATGCAGCGCGACGACCATGTTTATGTCTCATCTTGTGGGCCTCCTTGGGGAATCGGGCCTATAGAGGACAAACTGCATGGAGGACTTGTCTGGGAGTGGGCCTGATCCTCCGATGACTTCGATTTCGACCAAGAAAAGGCCGTTTGAAATGGGCCCGGCACCGTAATCGAACTCGGAGATTCGTCTTGTCCATGTATAGCCTGGGCTTAGGTCGCCGAAGTCGCCGGACTCGACGCCTTCATCGAGGCGGTTGGTGACGCTGAGGAGTGCGGCGACAGAGGTGGGATCGACATGAACCCTGCCGAGAGCCCGGGCGGTCCTAAGATTGGTGATGCATAGTGTCAGGATGGCGAAGAGGGAGATGGCAAGAACGGCAGAGGCTATGGCGACCTCCAGGAGGGTGAAGGCGCGTTGGCCGGCTTGGTTGGGAGTGGGAAGGATTCTCATCGGGCGGCTTTGGCGTCGGCGAGTCCTGTCATCATGTCGATGGTGATGAGACGTGGCTCGGTGCGGTTCCATGTGATGACAGCCGCGAATTGGTCCGAGGTTCCGTTTGGGTAGAACCGAACCGCGGTGGCATCGGATTGGAGGAAGCTGACGGTGTTCACGTCGATGCTTTCGTAGAGTATTTCCTCGGGGAACTGGCGATGGAAGGAGGGCGCTGGTCCTTGGTAGGATGCATCCTTGTGGGAGATAGGGCTCACGCCGTTTGCTGCGCCTAGGATGCCATCAGGGGCCTCTTCGACGGCGATTTCACGGCCCGCGCCGCGTATTGCCAACTGTACGGTCCGGCCTTCCATGATCGCTCGTGCTCGTGCGTGTTGGCACGCTTCGAGGAAATCCTTTGTGGCTTGGGTGATGGGAGGGCGGCGAGCCTCGCGAAGCGCTGGAACAGCCAAGCCGAGGATAATGAGGCCGATGGCCACGGCCACGAGGAGCTCGACAAGGGTAAAGGCGTGCTCGCATGTGGTAACAACGCCTGATGGCGGGCATGCCTTCGCTGCCTTCCGGCTTTTCATCGCATCTGGATGCTCTGGGTAATTGCGAACATTGCTTGCATGACGCCGACCAGCAGGCCGCCGATGACTACGGCGAGAGTCACGATGAGGAATGGCTCGATCATGTTCATGACGGATCGCAGGGCAACGTTTAGATCGGACTCGTAGGTCTCGGCGACGTTCATGAGTGCAGAGGGAACGTCACCTGTTTCCTCGCCGATCCGGATAAGGTCGATCATGAGAGTTGGGAAGACTCCTGAGCGAGCGAGGGGCTGGGCCAGCGTCTTGCCGTCGGTCACGGCGTCTCGGGTCCTGGCAAGGGCATCTTGGATGACTGAATTGGGGACAATTTGTTCGGTTATACGGAGTGCTTGGAGGACGGGGACGCCGTTGGCCAGCAGGGTTGAGAGGATGCGGGCCATCTGGGCGAAGAGGTTGAGCCGGGTCACATTGCCAAGGATGGGGAGGCGAAGGCGGAGGGCGTCGAGGCGGCGACGGCCATCATGCGTGGCGCCGTAGCGACGGACGAGGGTTAGGAGGACGCCGATGGCGAGGGGGATGAGCCACCAGCCGTAGAGCTTCATGAAGTCGCTGACCCTGATGACGATTCGCGTGGCAAGGGGGAGGCCATCCTTGAGCTGCATGCTCTGGAAGAACTCGGTGAACTTGGGCAGCATGACCGCGGTGAAGAAGACGATGAGCAGGAGGCCGAAGAAGGAAACGAAGACAGGATAGACCATGGCGGACTTGAACTTTGTCTGGACCTCGGAGAAGCGTTCGAAGTGCGCGGCGAGGCGGCGGAGGACTTCCTCGAGAGCGCCGGACTGTTCACCAGCGCGGACCATGTTAATGACGAGGTCGGGGAAGATGCCGGATTGGCGAGCCATGGCGTCCGAGAGGCTACGCCCCTCGATAACGTCCTGCTTGAGCTGCTGCGAGATTGATCCCGGGATGCCCTTGGAGGTGAGACTGGACATGGAGTGAAGGGCCATGGTGAGGGGCATGCCGGCCTTCAGGAGGTTGGCTAGTTGCTGAGTATAGGTGGCGAGCTCCTGGAGCTTGGGCTTGCGTTTTCGATGAAAGAGCGAGCGGAGGACGGGTGGAAGATTGGAGGATGAACCGTCGGCTGCGGAGGCCTTGGCGATTGTGGCCTGCCTGCTGCCCTTAACAGCGACGACGGATACGGGGAGGAGGCCTTGACGCTCGAGCTGGAGGAGGGCGGCGGAGCGATCGGCGCCATCAAGGATGCCCTCGATGGCGTCGCCATTTCGCCTGCGGGCCTTGAAAGAGAACTGCGCCATGACTGCGAGTGGATACCCGCCACGGGTACAAAGTTCCAGCGTCAAGCCGCCGGAGGGACGCCAGTAGGGTAGGATGGACGCGCTCTTTTCAAGGCGGGCTTCCGCGCTTGCCTTTGGACGGGGCTTTCCCGGGGGGGGTTCGGACCTCTGGCGCCGTGGGGTTGGGGTAGGGCTACGTTGGGAGCGTTCCGAGGCCATGGCCCTCAGGAGGGGTTTCCATGGCGGGAGCGGAGGGTGGGCGGGGCCGGGTTGGGCTGCTTCAGACCATGCCTTGTCCCAAACCAGCCGCGCTCATATGGCGCGACGACGCTCGGGCGTCATGTTTTCGGGCGATGGCCGACGCCGGGCTTGCTTTTCGGGAGACGACCTAGTGCGAAGTCCCCCGCGTGCAAAGCGCGCAATTCTTCGAGTACGCGACCTCGGACCCGGGTTGTGCCATCGGCCATGTTGCCGAAGCGTTGACGATCTTCCGGAATCCAATTCTGGGAGCATGCGAACCTGTATAGATAATCTAGCTGAGGTGAAGTATAAACAACTGCTGTTTTTCGGCTCCCGGTGGATTTGTGTGGGTGAACCGGGCGTCAGGATCGAATGCCCGCCCCGTGTGGCCCGGTGGAGAAGCCCCCGGGCAGCCTCTTCCCCCACCCGTCCACCGGCCGTCCCTCGCCCACCTACGACAGTT
>CAIYFP010000597.1 GCA_903925515.1 uncultured Verrucomicrobiota bacterium | reverse complement strand
GTCCGGTACTTCACGGCAATGATCTACCTCGTGGCGTCGCGCCTTGAGTTCGACCTGCCCGACCCCCTTCCTTCCACCCACACAAAGTCACATTGAGGCAATTCCCTCCCCCCCGGCCGCTTGGCTCGGGCAAGGATCAACTTTCCATGCGGCGCGATGACGGAAGCAAATGCCCACCGCCCGCTCACGCCTCTTCGACGGGATTCCACACGCGGTCGAATCCGAACCCTTCAAAATCCTTCACGTTCGTCGTCGCCAGCTCTTGGACGCCGTGATGACGAAGGGTGAGCGCGATCCGTGCGTCATAGATCCGGCGGCGGGCCATCCCCGGCAGGGCGGACGCCTTCCAAACGTCGGCCATCAACCCACCCGGATAATCCACCAACTCCCAATGCGGATGGCTGCGCAATCGTTGGATCAGATCTGCCGCCGTCGGTGCATCCAGCGGACGCTTGACCACGGCGGGATTGCGGAGAAGCCCGTAGAGCTCCACCAGGCAAAGCTCGCACAGGACAAGGTCGGGATTGTCCGCCTGGCGGGTCAGCCATGCGGCGGCCAATCGATGCCATGCATGGTCGCGGTTCAACCACGCGAACAGCAGGTTCGTGTCCACGGCGGTCATGGCCGATCCCTCCCGACGTGCGATGGAACGTAGTCCGGCTCATTGGCGATCAACCGCCACTCGTCGTCGCCCACCGGACCGCTCATGCCGAGGCTCAACGGCTCGGGCGGTTCCCATCCGGCGTCCTTGGGCGGATAAGCCGGCAACGTCCGCTCGAGGCTACGGCGCACGACCTCGGCGAAGCTCATCTCGTACTGGGCCGCCACCCGCTTGGCCTCCCGATAAAGCGCGTCGGGAATCTGAACTTGCGTCTTGATCATGATGGCAAATTGCCATGCTGGTGATTTGGATGCAAAACGAAAGCCACTCCCCAACCGGCGTCCCCCCCGTCATGCAGCCTATCCAACGGCCCCCTCACGGCAGCCAGCAATGAACCATGCCAGAACCGGCTCCCCCCCACTCCCAGGCGGGCGGGCGCGTCCCTGTTCGCATCAGTCGCCGGCATCCGGGGTCAGCAGGCGCTGCGGCACGGCCCGAAACTTCCCGGCGTCGACCACCGGCGAGACCGGCAAAGCAGTCGCGGCGACCCGATCGGATGGAAGGTGCTTGAAGTCACCATGCGGTGCGCGAAAGCATTCGCATCGAGCCATGCGCCGCTTCTCTCCACCCAAGGAATCCGAGTGGGTCAATCGCCTCATCAGGATCGAACCCGGTTCCGCAAAAGCAGTGCCTCCAAAATACCCGCACCAGAACACCGCCCTCGCCATTCTCGACGGCAAGTCGATGTCCGTGAACCCGCCCGTAAGTGGCATCGTTTTCCTCCCCACGGGCTCGGGAAAGACCCGCATTGGCATCGAGCACATGGCTCGCGTCCTCGAAGCCGATCCCAGTCATCGCTTCATCTGGGCCACGTACAGCCGCTCGCTCATCCAGCAGACCCTCCAACGCCTGCATGACTACGGGCCCCTCTTCAAAAACACGACCCACGCGGTATGGCTCGATGGCGACCTTGACGACAGCCACTTTGACGAGGCGCAGGTCCTGTTCATGACCCGTGACCGGTTGAAGGCGGAACTGGATTTCGCCACCAATCTGCGCTTAAAGCGCAATCCCCTGCGAGACCGCATCCAAGAAGCCCATCCCACCACCCTGATCTACGACGAATGCCACCAACTGGGAGCCGAAGGTCTCCAGAGGTTCTGGCTTCAACTCCATGAGAAGATTCTCGACGAACTGCCTGCCCGCCATCGCCGCTGGCGCGTCATCGGCCTGAGCGCCACCCCGATGCCCACGCGGGTCGAGGCGCATGCCTTGCTCCAGGAGCATGTATTCAAGCCACGTCACGACGCCCCCGGAATCCCCAACGATTGGAACGTCCACATCCTCCACAGGACGACCGTCGAGGAACTGCTCGCCCAAGGCATCCTGTGTCGCGTCAACACGGCGATCGATCGCAGCGGGTGCTTCGACATCCCCGAGGACATGCTCAAGGACGTCGTCCGGGAAAGGAAACTCCGCCAGCC
>CAIYFP010000596.1 GCA_903925515.1 uncultured Verrucomicrobiota bacterium | reverse complement strand
GTTCCTTCAGAACGCAAGAATGGGGGGCCACGTCTACCCAGGGTTGCACCCTGGGCTGGTATGCGGCGCCCCGTTGGGGCGCTGGTGGAAATGCCCCCTTTTTGGGACGAAATGTCCAAAGTCCAGTCCCAGGGTTTCACCCTGGGCTGGTATGCGCTCTTCGGGGCAAAAGGAGTGCCTTCGGCGATGATAATGGCCATTCTCGGCGGTGTCCAAATTTATTCATGATTACGTGATCGTTGACAGTGATGCGGGTCATGGCTAATTAAACACAGAATTAAACACGGAATTAAACACCATCGGGGTTCGTGTTTAATTTCCCTGAGGCGTTGGAGGGGCCGAACCTCGCTGATTTCCAGGTGGCGCCGGGACCAGGGCGCGGGGCGAGGGCTTTACCTTCCTCCGCCAAAAGATTCAGAAGGTGTTGCACCTGTCTTTTGGACTTGGAGGGCAGGACTTGAGCGAGTTCCGCTAGCGGTGCCCCCTCCTCACCTTTGTGCTCGAGATGCTTGAAAAGAAGCAGTTTGCCCTCCTCTTGATCCAGTCCCTTGCGGCGCGTGTAGGTGGCGGATTCACCGATGGCTTGGGAAAAGGTGCGAGAGAGAATCAGCCGGGCACCACGTCCGTGACTGATTCGTTCCAGCAGGCCATCGGTGACGAGGCGGTCCGCCAAGGGTTTGAGAGCATCAGGGAGCGCGACGTCACGGCGCACTGAATCCAGGACCAGGAGGTGGGCCGTGTCGTAAAGCCGCATTTTTTCCTGACCGACCCGCTCCAAATAGGCGAGGAAGGCAGGGTCCTGCACCACGCCGTGGAGGGTAAGCTTGAACTGGTAGGGGGAGGCTTCGGGCGTGGGAAGCTGCTTGGCACTGGTGATGGCGTCCTCGAAAATGAGGTTCATGCCCTGTCCGGAGCGTTCCACCATGCCGCAGCGCTGGAAGACCTCGGCAAGGCGGCGATTCCGTGGTGCCTGACGGTCAAGAAGGGTTTCCACCGTGACCTGTGGCATCAGGCCGCCGGGACTCTCAATCGTGAGGGTCGTCGGGGAGTGGCGGATGAAGATGCTGTTTCCGAGGAGATAGTCGCGGTGGCAAACGGCATTCAGAAGTGCTTCGCGCACTGGGCGCTCGGCGAACGATGGCAACTGCCGAACAAAAAGACCTGATTGGAAAGATTGCCGTGGGTTGCGGCTGGGCTCGTTGACCTGGTGCCAAAGGAGGTCGTGCCATGCGAAGAAGCCTTCCTGGAACTCCAGGCGCAAATCAGCAGGTCCCGAAGCGGGTGTGTTCCGATACTCATAAACCAACTCGGCCTGTGCCATGTGTTTGCGCACTGCCTGCCGGTAGCCGAAGAGGATCAAGGAGGCATTGACCAGGGTTCCGTCGGCAAGAAGTAACTCGGTGTCGCGAAGAAGCTGCTCATGGCTGAGACCGTCGATGCGCTCGGCGTCGCGTTGCCCGGATTCCTCGCGGCGAGCCCGCAGTGAATTGACCCAGGCACGCCGGAAAGCATCAAGGGCTGCCGGATTGAGGTCGCTGATTGCGAGTCCGGAGCAGGGCTCGGCGGAATAGTCCCGGCCAATTTCCTCCCAAATGACTTTCCGGCGAGATTCGGAGAGAGGCACCAAGCTGTCGTTTTCCCGCATCCACGCTCGACCATCCCAGGAAGCCGGCAGTCCGTAGGCATGACGAGGCACGGTGATGACGAGAACCCGGCCCTCGCTCGTTGGAAATTCCTCCCAATGGGTCGTGAGATGAATGCGTTGGTTGAGGCTTCTGCGTGTGACCTCGATCTGCGGCCAAACTTGGGTGCCAACAATCCGACGAGGGCGCGGGTCCGCCACACCGAGCACGATCTTACCGCCGCCCTCATTGGCCAGCGCGCAGGCATATTTGGTCAGGCCGTCAAAGTCGTTCTTGGTCTTCCACTCCTTGAACTCGCAGTGCTCGCCCTCGATGCCGTCGAGAATCATCTGCAGCTTTGGCGGAATGGTGGTCATACAAGCAATCCCTCCTGTTTGAGAATCCCTACCAGCCTCTCCTCCGCCGCAAACGCCGCCTCCGCGCTCTCTCGCAGCCGCTTCAT
>CAIYFP010000595.1 GCA_903925515.1 uncultured Verrucomicrobiota bacterium | reverse complement strand
GGCGTGCTCAAGGGACGACTCACCCTCGCCGAGGCATGGACCCCCGAGTTCTGCGTCCAGCCCGGGCCCCCACAAACCATCCCTGCCAACGCCCCATGAACGAGCGCGTCGCCAAGTCCCTCCTCGTCGCCGCCGTCGCCCTCTACATGGGCGTCGTCGCCTACAACAACATCGTCGATTACGGCTCCAACCTTGCCTTCGTCCAGCATGTCCTCTCCATGGACACCACCTTCCCCGGCAACCGCCTCCTCGGGCGCGCCATCACCAGCCCCCTCGTCCATCACCTCTTCTACGCCTCCATCATCCTTTGGGAGACCCTCTCCACCCTCTCCCTCGCATGGGCCGCCCTCCTGCTCTGGCGTTCCCGCAACCTTGCCCCGCACCTCGCCCGCCCCGCCAAGTCATGGGCCGCCATCGCCCTCGTCGCCAATCTCCTCCTCTGGTTCGTGGCCTTCCTCACCGTCGGCGGCGAATGGTTCGCCATGTGGCAATCCCAGTCATGGAACGGCCAGTCCGCCGCCTTCAGGATGTTCGCCTGCGTCGGCATCATCCTCCTCTACGTCCGCATGCCCGAGGACATCCCCTAGGGTTGTGCCTCGACAATCGCCGGGGCGGGGTTGCTCCGGGAAAGCCCGGGCGCCGGGCCTTTCTTCGCCTCCCACGTCGTCGCTCGCGCCCCGTTGGACCCGCGACGGATCAGTTCCCCGGCCTCGCCCGGTTCCGGAGCAGCACCAGCGACGGCCCCTGCTTCTCCCATTGCTCCTTGAACGTCCCGGGCACCGCCGTCGGCATGCGCACCAGCGAGCCCAGCACGATGTCCTCGTCGCCGTCGCCGTCCACGTCCCCGGCGTCCATTGCCAGCCATCGGCCCGCCACGGATTGCCGGAAGGTCGCCATCCGAAACTCCATGCGGCCGCGCCCGCCCGTGTTGTCGAACAACAGGAAGCCCTCGCGCGGCGACCCCTCGTAGTCCGGGAAGAAGGACGTCGCCGCAAGATCCATGTCGCCGTCGAGGTCGAAGTCCCTCGCGACGACCCGGTAGGCGCCGTTCATCGGGCCGAACCATGCCTCCTCCAGAACGGTTCCCGACCGGTTCAGGTACACCCGCACTCCATGGTGCGGACGCGGCGGCGACGTCGGGAAGTCGGCGTTGTCGCCGTTGCACACGATGGCGTCCAGCCAGCCGTCGCCGTTCATGTCCGCAAGCTCAAGGCCGCTATGGCCCCAGCTCGGCGGCTTCTGGAACAGCGTCCGCCGCGTGAACCCGCCCCTGCCGTCCCCCTCGAACACCAGCAGCGATTCCGTCCCTTGCGCCACCAGCACCACAAGGTCCGTCCTGCCGTCCTGGTTGAAGTCGGCCGGGACAACACGGACCGCGCCCGGCTTGTCGAGGAGGACGTGCTCCTCCCAGCGGTCGCCGCCCTTGCCTTCCCACCATGAGAAGCGCCCGACGAAGTTGCCATACGCGCACAGGGCGAAGTCGCGGATGCCGTCGCCGTTGAGGTCGGCGAGGCGCAGGTCCGCAAGGCGCGGCAAGCCGGAGGCGACCTCGGAGCGCGCGTACGAGCCGTCGGGCAGGCGTCGCATGCGAAGGACCTGCCCCCGGGGCTCCTCGCGGGGAAAGAAGTGCCCGATGCATGCGAGCCAGTCGTCGTCCCCGTCCCGTTCCATGGCGACCGGGATGTTGCCCAGCCTGTTGCCCTCGCGGATGTCGAGGCCGGGCCCGAGCACGTTGTAGCCTTGGAACCCCACGTCCCCGAGCAGGACGCGCCTGCCGACGGGGTCGATGCGGGCCATCGTGGTGAGCGGCGGGTCGTGTCGTTGCCGGAGTGCCACGACCTCGAAGCCGGGCAGCTCGACATGGATGCGAGCCGGATCCTGCACGCTTGCGAGACGGTCCGGCGCATTGTCCACGAACCAGGACCCCGCAAGGTCGAAGGCCTCCCGCGACATCATGGGCTTCTCCGGGAAGGCCTTGCCCGAGCGCAGCAGCTCGATGTCCTTGAACCCGGCGTCGGTCGTGGGCGGCTCGAGCCCCACCATGACACGCATCTTCGGCAGCAACTCGTTCGTCCATGTCGCCCGGTCGAGGTGCCGGGGGTCCGGCAGGGCATGGCAAGCCACGCAATGGGTGGCCGCAGCAAGCCGCGCGGCGGGCGTCCCGCGGGTCAGGCCTGCCCCCCTCGCCGGCCCATGGAACATCAAGGCAGCCCCAAGCAGGGCCACCCCCCATGCCCCGCCACGCCATCCCCGCATCCCTGCATCCCCCCAGCCCCACGCCGCCACCCCGTCGCGGGCATGGCGGGCATCCACGGCGGGATGTTCGTTGGCAATCACGGTGTCGCCCTGCCCTCCGGAAGGCTGGGTCGCGGGCTAACGCCCGGCCTTGCGCCCGGCCGGCCTCGCGGCCTTGCGTGACACGGCCTTCTTCCTGGGCCCCCTCCCCTTGAAGGTCAGCTCCGAGACGCCGGACTTGTCCAGCTCGCCAAGGCCCGACGCGACCATGCGGCGGTACTGCCCAAGGGTGGCCT
>CAIYFP010000594.1 GCA_903925515.1 uncultured Verrucomicrobiota bacterium | reverse complement strand
GGAGGTCTTGCTGGCGACCTCGCGCACCATCTGGGCGCCCATGTTCTGGTAGGGGTTCGGCAACTCGATCTCCTTGGCGACGGTGACGCCGTCCTTGGTGACCGTGGGGGGAGCCGAACTTCTTGTCGATGACGACGTTGCGGCCCTTGGGACCGAGCGTCGCCTTGACGGCCTTGGCGAGTACCTCGACGCCGCGGAGGAGTTCCTGCCGGGCGACCTCATCAAACAACAGTTGCTTTGCAGCCATGTGTAATTGGTGTTGAACGTGGATGGTTAAAGGGTGGGATTAATCGACGATGGCGAGGATGTCGTCCGCGTTGAGCAGCTTGTACTCCTTGCCATCGATCTTGATCTCGGTGCCGCCGTACTTGGAGATGAGGACGCGGTCTCCGACCTTGACCTCGAAGGGCTGGACCTTGCCGTCGTCGTCCTTCTTGCCGGTGCCGAGGGCGCGGATGACGCCTTCGGTGGGCTTTTCCTTGGCGGAATCGGGGATGATGATGCCGCCCTTCTTGGTTTCCTTCTCCTCGACCGGCTCGACGAGCACGCGATCACCGAGGGGTTTCACATTCAGTGCCATAAGTTTTTCTGCGATTGGTTCTGTTCTGTTCGTTGCTAACCGAGTGGTCTCCCGGCGCACTCGCGCGCGGGAAAATCCCGCCGTCGCGCCAGCCATGGGCCGCGCGACGGCGTGAAAGCTTCAGGACTGCTTCTTGCCGTCGTCCACGACCTCCGCGTCGATGATGGTGGCGTCGTCCTTGCTGCCGGGCTTGCGGGAATCCGTGCCTTGCTCGCCTCCTTGGGCGTCGGACTCGCCCGGTCCCCCTGCGGCTCCCGTGCCGGCCGGGCCGCCCTTGGCGTACAGTTCCTGCCCGGCGGCCTGCATGGACTCGTTCAGCCTGTCCACAGCGGACCGGATGGCTGCGGGGTCGCTTCCCTTGAGGGCCTCGCGGACGGCGGAGACCCCGTCGTCGATCTTGCCCTTGGCGGCGCCGAGCTTGTCGGCGTTCTCGGAGGCAAACTTGCTGGCGCGGTACGCCACGTTGTCGGCCTCGTTGCGAAGCTCCACCTCCTCGCGCCGGGTGCGGTCCTCGTCGGCATGGGACTCGGCATCCTTGCGCATCCGTTCGACCTCGTCCTTGGAGAGGCCGGAGGAGGCGGTGATGACGATCTTCTGGCTCTTGCCGGTGCCGAGGTCCTTGGCGGTGACGTTGAGGATCCCGTTGGCGTCGATGTCGAAGGTGACCTCGATCTGGGGGACGCCGCGGGGTGCCGGCGGGAGGTCGCGAAGCTCGAAGCGGCCGAGGGACTTGTTGTCGCGGCAGAACTGCCGTTCGCCTTGGAGAACATGGACGTCCACGCCGGGTTGGTTGTCGCTGGCGGTGGAGAAGATCTCGGACTTCTTGGAGGGGATGGTGGTGTTGCGGTCGATGAGCTTGGTGAAGACGCCGCCCAACGTTTCGATGCCGAGGGAGAGGGGGGTGACGTCGAGAAGGAGAACGTCCTTGACCTCGCCCTTGAGCACGCCGCCTTGGATGCCGGCGCCGATGGCGACGACCTCGTCGGGGTTGACGCCTTGATGGGGGGGCTTGCTGACGAGGGTGCGTGCGGTCTCGACGACGCGGGGCATGCGGGTCATGCCGCCGACGAGGACGAGTTCATCGACTTGGTCTGCGGTGAGCCCTGCATCCTTGAGGCAGGCCTTGGTGGGGGTGACGGTGCGCTCGAAGAGGCGGTCGCAAAGCTGTTCCATCTTGGCGCGGGTCAGGCGCGTCTGGATGTGCTTGGGGCCGGAGGCGTCGGCCGTGATGAAGGGGAGGTTGATGTCGTACTGCTGGGAGGAACTGAGGGCGATCTTGGCCTTCTCCGCCTCCTCCTTGATGCGTTGGAGGGCGTCGGGTTGCCTCCGGAGATCCACGCCGCTGTCCCGTCGGAACTCGTCGAGGATCCAGTCCATGATGGCGTTGTCCCAGTCGTCGCCGCCGAGATGGGTGTCGCCGTTGGTGGCCTTCACCTCGAAGACGCCGTCGCCAATTTCGAGGACGGAGATGTCGAAGGTGCCGCCGCCGAGGTCATAGACGGCGATTTTCTCGTCCTTCTTCTTGTCGAGGCCGTAGGCGAGGGAGGCGGCGGTGGGCTCGTTGATGATGCGGAGGACTTCGAGCCCGGCGATCCTGCCGGCATCCTTGGTGGCTTGGCGCTGGGAGTCGTTGAAGTAGGCGGGGACGGTGATGACGGCCTGGGTGATGGTCTCGCCGAGACGGACCTCGGCGTCGGACTTGAGCTTGGCGAGGATCATGGCGGAGACCTCGGGGGGGCTGAACTGCTTGGGCTTGCCCTCGACCTCGACCTCGACCCATGCGTCACCGTTGGGAGCCTTGACGACCTTGTAGGGGACGCGTTTCACCTCTTCCTGGACCTCGTCGAACTTGCGGCCCATGAAGCGCTTGATGGAGTAAACGGTATTGCGCGGGTTGGTGACGCCTTGGCGCTTCGCGGCGTCGCCAACGAGGCGTTCGCCGGACTTGGCGAAGGCCACCACCGAGGGGGTCGTGCGCTTGCCTTCGGAGTTTTCCAGCACCATGGGCTCGCCCCCCTCCATGACGGCCATGCAGGAGTTCGTCGTGCCCAAGTCGATTCCAAGAACCTTTGCCATAACGTTTTGTTCGTTGCTTCTCTCCATGCTGCAATCCGGGTGCCGAGGCCGGGCCTTGTCGTGAAAAACGAGTTTTTCATCGCTTTTCAGCCCTTTTTGGCGCCCGGGACGCGGGTGCCGCCCTGCCTTTGAGGTTCCATGGCATGCCTTGGCGCGCCACGGGCGCGACAGGATGTCCCGCATGGACCGGGTCACGGGCCATGAGTGTCGCGGGCGGGACCCGGACCATGGGTTGCGACAAGGGAGGAGGGCGGGACGTTCGTTCGGGACGTGTCGAAGGCATGGCACGCTCCATGGGCTGGAGCGGGACGTCTTGGGGGCGGGGGCGTCTTGGACATGGGGCGGGCACGGGTCCCGGCAGCGGCGGGAACGTCCCGACCCAAGGGCGTGCGCCGGGCGACCCGGCGGCTGGGCCGGGGCATTTCCAGGGCAGGAATGCCTCCGGGGCGGGCGAGGTCAGAGCTCGCTGACGCGTAGCCGGACGAACGCGTCCGAGCTGGAGGCCGGCGGGCGACTCCCCCGCCGTCCACTTGAAGCGGATCAGGGGAACGGACATGAGGACGTCGTTGCCTGGAAGCCGGTGGCCGGTGTGCAGGGCGGGGTCCCTGGGCTCCCCGGTCATGAAGATCTCCGACATGCCAGCCGGAACCGCTCCCAGGAAGATCAGGTGGCTCCCGGCCGAGGGCGCCGGGTTGGGCATGGGCCCCTCAAGGTTGAAGGCGAGAAAGGCCACGTCGCCCACGAAGTGGGTGACGATCGTGATGCGTTGGTCTCGGATCCGCCTGATTTCGCCGGCGGCAGCACCGTCCGCGAACCCGGCCCAGCTGTTTTTCAACGCAACGACAAGGGCCAAGGGGACCGGCGTGGAGAGGGAGGCCAGACCTCGTGGCCCATGAACCTCTGCGACGTCGAAGCCGACGCGGTTGCCGACGGCGTTCGTGACTTCGGCGGTG
>CAIYFP010000593.1 GCA_903925515.1 uncultured Verrucomicrobiota bacterium | reverse complement strand
GCGCACCGGAGGGGAATGCCGCTGCCCTTGCTCCACGAGAAGGCCCCGTTGGTCGCACAGGCTGTCGAACGTTGGATTGGCGAAGGCAGGGGCGCTCTTCCGACGATTCCCCGGCCCGTGCCCGATCCCTATGACCGGCTTGTTTGACCTCAGAAGCTGCACTTGGGTTTGGGATCACCCAGATCCTCCGATGCAGGTCAATGAGAGGGCAACGGGGTCACATCCAAACATGTGACAGAAGGCATCCCCACCACGAGTCGGCGGCTGCGTGCCTGGGTTTTGGACCGGAGGGCGGCATGGGGTTCCCGGCCCGCCCCCCTCAACGGCCCCAATTGGAACGCGAGTCCGCAGGTGGAGGAGGCCTGACCTAAGCCATGAACGCCGACCTCCACATGACGGAAGACCTCAAGAACACGGGCAAGGGCAACCAGCTTGTTATCTTCGGCTAGCCCGACATCACCCTCATCCACGAGAAGGACGGCAAGCTCCGCGTGAAGGTGAACGGCGTGGACGTCTTCAAACCTCGCACCGTTGAAGTCATCAGCGTCGGCGCCGACGGCATCGCCTGCTGGTTCATCGACACCGACTAGGACGAGGAAAGCTTCTTCGTGCGCCACGCCTACTTCCTGGGTGCGAACGACCCGTATTCCGCCCTCAAAACGACCTTGAAGGCCGAGAGCAACGGCGAAGCGTGGTCCACCCTGAACAGCGACACGTCGCGCGTCTTCGACAAGCCGAAGAATGGCCGCATCGCCGTGAAGATGATCCACCGTCTGGGGGACGAGGTGATGAAGGTGTTCAAGGTTTGAGAACAGGCGGTTTCTGCACGGGAGATCACTCTGATTTGATTGATATTACAACGTTTACAATTGCCTTGTAAACTCACTAACATGCGCATAAAGTGCGCCGATGGACCCGGTAAGAAATCCGTTCGCACCCGGTGCTGGCACGCCGCCGCCCGAGTTGGCTGGCCGCGATGAACTGCGCGAAACCGTCCGCATCGCGTTGGAGCGAACGCGGCTCGGCAGACCGACGAAGAGCATTTTGATGGTCGGTCTGCGGGGCGTCGGCAAGACAGTATTGCTCGACCGAATGAGGGAGGATGCGGAGGCGGCGGGAATCCAAACCTTGCGTGTGGAGGCACCCGAAAGCCGGTCGTTGCCAGCCATTTTGGCACCGCAATTGAGGCAAGCGTTGTTGCGGCTATCGCGGAATGAACAGGCAAAGGACCTTGCGCAGCGTGCCCTCCGCGGGTTGTCGGGTTTCGCCAAGGCGCTGAAGGTGAAGTATGAGGACATTGAGGTGGGTTTTGACTTTGAACCGGAGCCAGGCTTGGCCGACAACGGCGATTTGGAGCACGATTTGCAGGCGTTGCTCGAGGCCGCTGGCGCCGCCGCGCAGAAGGCCGGCACGACGCTGGCGATGTTCGTCGATGAGCTTCAATACGTGGATGAAGACGAATTGGCTGCGCTCATCACGGCATTGCATCGTGCGGCCCAGCGCCGTTTGCCGGTCGTGCTGGTGGGTGCGGGTCTGCCGCAGTTAAGAGGGCGGATGGGGCGAGCCAAATCCTACGCCGAGCGACTCTTTGATTTCCCCGAGATCGGCGCGCTCCCTCCACCGGCTGCGCGAACGGCAATTGCCAAGCCCGCGCAGGCGGAGGGCGTGGAGGTGAACGAGGACGCCTTGGAACGCATGATTCAGCAGACGCATGGCTATCCCTACTTCCTGCAGGAATGGGGCAAGCACGCTTGGGACACCGCATCGAAGTCCCCCATCACCCTGCCTGACGTAGAGTTGGCCTCGACTTCAGCCATCGCAGCACTGGATGAAAGCTTCTTCCGAGTTCGATTCGACCGCCTGACTCCTTTGGAGAAAAGATATTTGCGGGCCATGGCCGAACTCGGCGCCGGTCCGCATCGCTCCGGCGACATTGCCGAGCAATTGAACCGCAACGTGACGGCCTTGGGACCGACTCGAAACCAATTGATCGCCAAAGGCATGATTTGGAGCCCGAGCCACGGGGACACCGCCTTCACGGTGCCCTTGTTCGACGAATTCATGCACCGAATCATGCCGGGAGACGACTGGAAGGCTTAGTCGGCATGAAAAGGTCCCGGCGGCGGGTTGGAAAACCCGCCCTCCTTTTCATGTGGAGACACAAGTCCTGACGGAGCGCCCCGGGGCGTTGCCCCGGGCTGGCGTGTGTCGCGCCGTTGCCCCGGGGCGTTGCCCCGGGCTGGCGT
>CAIYFP010000592.1 GCA_903925515.1 uncultured Verrucomicrobiota bacterium | reverse complement strand
CATCAGTTCCACCGTCCTGCAGTTCGAGTACGCCGGCTACCGGATCAATCTTCTCGACACCCCGGGCCACAAAGACTTCTCCGAGGACACGTACCGGGTGCTCACGGCCGTCGACGCCGTCATCATGGTCATCGACGCCGGCAAGGGCGTCGAATCCCAGACCCGCAAGCTCTTCGAGGTCTGCTCCCGACGCGGCGTCCCCATCTTCACCTTCATGAACAAGCTCGACCGCCCCGCCCGCGACCCCATCGGCCTCATGGACGAGCTCGAAGCCGTCCTCGGCATCCGCTCCGTCGCCATGAACTGGCCCCTCGGCAACGGGCCCGACTTCAAGGGCGTGTACGACCGCGCCGAGCACAAGGTCCACCTCTTCGAACGCGTCACCGGCGGCATGTACCGCGCCCCCGTCTCCGTCACTGGCCTCGACGACCCCGAGGTCGCCTCACGCCTCGACCCCGCCACCTACGCCCAGGTCCGCGAGCAAATCGAGATGATCGAGCTCGCCGGCGCCGCCTTCGACCACCCCTCGGTCCTCGCAGGCAAGCTCACGCCCGTCTTCTTTGGCTCCGGCGTCAACAACTTCGGCGTCCAGCTCCTCCTCGACAGCTTCCTCCAGTACTCCGCCCCGCCTCGCGGCCGGCTCGCCGCCGCCTAGCCCCCCGCCCCCCGCTCCCCGCCCCCCGCTCCCCGCTCCCCGCTCCCCGCCCCCTCAACGCCCCGCCGGAACATCCCTCAGGTTGTCCGCGCTGTTGCGGTCGATGCAGAAGTGCAGCGGGTCGATCCCCACGCACGCCGGCGCCTCGTCCGACACCCAGCGCACCTCCTGCTTCCCGGACTTCAACATCCTTCGCTCCAGCCGGATCACCGACTCCCGCGTGAACGTCTCCGCGTCCGGTCGCACCCGGAACATCCCCACCTCCACCGCCTCCTCCATCGGCACCTCCGTCTCCTTCCCCTGCCCGTCGGCCACCACCTTCCGGGCCTCCACCGTCATCGTGACGTCAAACTTGCCGTCGCCCCGCTTCTCCACCCGTGCCCCCGTGGCCTTGAGGTCGTACAGCGTGATGCGCTCGAAGAGGTCCGCAATCAACGCCCCGTGCCGCGGCCCGGCCTCCTCGCGCAGGATTGCAAGGAAGTCGTTCGCGTCCGGGTACGGCGCCGGCCGCATCCCAAACCGCTCGATCAGGCGGCGCAGGCTCCGGTTCACAACCTCCTCGCCCACCTCCTCTTTGAGCCGCCACATCACGAGCGAACCCTTCCGGTAGTGGATGTACGGCTGGTCCTCGACCCGGGACAGCGGCACCTCCTCCACCACCTCGCCCCCCCGCGACCGCAGGTAACGGTCCAGTTCCCGCTTCAGGAACCGCCGCACCGACTCCCGCCCATGCAGCCGCTCCATCACCAGCAACGCCGAGTACTGCGCGAACGTCTCCATGAGCATCGTGCTCCCCTGCTTGTCCGCCCCGATCACCTGGTGCGCCCACCATTGGTGCGCCACCTCGTGCGCCGTCACGTACGTCACAAGGTCGATGGACTTCCCCGCGTCCGAGTCCCGGTAGTTCTGGATGAAGCCCAGCGCCTCCGAGTACGGGACCGTGTTCGCGAACGACTGCGCGAACTCGGCGTACGACGGGAACTCCAGGATGCGGAGCTGGTTGAACTGGTACGGCGAGAACCGCCCCGAGAAGAGCCCCAGCGAATCCTTCATCGCGGCCAGCATCCGGGCCACGTTGTTCGTGTGGGGCGGATGATGGTACACCTCCAGCCGGATCGCTTGCCCGCCGGGCACGGCCCAGTCCTCGGACGCCACCGCGTACCGCGCCGACTGGATCGAGAAGAAGTTCTGGATCGGCGACTCCGTCCGGAAGGACCGCGTCCGGCGACCGTTCGCCGTCTCGTCCCGCACGGCCCGGCCGGGCGCGACCGGGACCTGGTCGGCGTCCGTCGTCACCGTGATCTCCGCCGTCACCCAGTCGCTGTCATGTCGGAGGCAGTGATGCCGGTTGGCCGCCCGGTCCTCAAGCGCCGGCGGCCGCAGGTCCGGCGGCAGGCCATGCTTGCGACGCAGCGAACGATCCTTGAGGAAGCGTTCGCGCGGCACGCCCAGCGTCGGCGCGACCATCGAGTTGTTGAGGAACGTCCCGTTCCGCACGATCGCCGTCTGCGGCGAACGATTCACGAAGCCGCGCTCCTCCATCACCGTCTCGAACAGCAGGTCGCGCCTCTCCCCCGGCACCATCGCCGGCTCAAGCCGGATGATCCGGTGCCCGAAACTCGGATAGGCCTTCTCCTCCGCCCCGCCCGGGATCGTCAGCCTCCGTACCTCCAACGTCTCCGGCATCGTCACGTGCAACCGGTCCACCGGAACCCCATGACGGTTCTCCACCCAGTACCGCCCCGTCGTCGTCGCCCGGATCGCCGACGGCTCGATGTCCACCGCAAGCTCCACGTGCAAGACCGTGGGCTGCGGCACCTTCTCGAACCGCAGCAGCTCGCGCTCCGCGTCGGCCAGCAGCCGCTCGGACTCCGTCGTCGGCCGGTACACGTTCAGGATGTTCGTGTTGTAGAAAACCCATGCACCCGTGCCCACCCATGCCGCCGCGCAGACCCCCAGCACCACGCCCGCCCCGCCCCGGAGCCGCCCGGACGCCAGCCGCAGCCTCTGCCGGAACGTCGCCCCCACCCCGCGCACCCGCAGCAGGTGCACCCCCACCAGCAGGATGCCGCAGAACGCGCCCCAATACGCCTGCTGCCATGCCCGCCCCACCCAGAAATGCCCCATCCCGTTCATGTCCGACAACGGCACCGCCGCCGCGTCCCCGAAGGAATAGAGGCTGTGCTGGAACCCCAGCTTGAACAGCGACACCTGCGACACGAGGTACACCAGCATCACGCCCCACCCCGCCGGCTTCGACGGCACCACCGACTGCACCGCGACCGACAACACCGCCACCTGCACGCATTCCACCCAGCGGGGCACCACAAACCACAACAGGTACGCCCCCAACTCAAACCGCGTGTACCCATGGAGCCACTGGACCCCCATCCCGCTCGCCACCGCCGCCATCAACGTCGCCATCAACACCAGCGAGATGGCCAAGACCTTCGGCGCCACAAACGCCCAGTTCGGCGCACGCGTCGCGTCCGTGATCTCGTGCATCCCCGATTCCCGGTCCCGCCATGCCAACTCACCCCCGTAGTACGCGGCGATGATGACCGGGAAGATCACGAAGGCTCCTCCCAAGGCATCCACGATCGCCCGCGTCACCGGCAGCAGCGGCGTGCCATCCGCCTCCGCCACAAACAACAACGACCCGGCCGAGTTGACGATTCCCAAGGCCAGCAGCACGACGAACGCCGGGCTCCGGAACACATGGGCCATGTCGAACCGCGTCAAGGCTACGCACGCGGCCCAGCCCGTCCCCAGTCCTCGGCCAACTCGGGCCGCGCCCGCACCCGACGCCCTCCGCAAGGCGGCCCCCGCGGCTTGCTCGTCTCCTTCGACGACCGCCCTCGGCCCGGCCGCCGCCCGGGTCTCCATGCGGAAGGTTCGCCATGCCAGCCCCACCATCCCCGTCCCCACCACCATCCACAGCACCCGGTTCCACAACAGCAACCCCTCCAGCGGCGGCAGCAGCGTGTTGCGATCCGAGGCCGTCCAGTAGCGCGTACTCGACATGAACGGCGCAAGGCCGAACGGGTCCACCAGCCCCGACACCGCGTCGAACCGATCCTCCCTCAGCAACCCCTGCGAGACGCCGTACCCCACAAGGAACGCCACCAGGCCGACGTACGTCCACAACATCGAACGCGTCGCCGTCGCCATCGCAAAAAACACCGCCCCCACCGCCCACTGCGTGGGCACCCCCATCACCAGCACGGCGTAGGCGTAATGGGCCGGCACCCACGGCCCGATCTTCTCCGCGTCCAGCCATGGCATCAGGCTTCCCAGCAGGATCCCGATCGGGACCGACAAACATGCCAGCCACGCCACCACCACGGCACCCATGAACCGTCCCAGCACATAGTCCCGCTTCCGCAGCCGCGTCGAGTACAGGATCGGCCCAAACCGCGTCTCCTCGTCCCTCAGGACCGCGTTCGCCACGAACGCCGTCGTCACGAACACGCCGAACAGGTTCAGCACCCCCACCATCTGGCAGATCGCGTACGGCGAGTTCCGCATCACGTTGCCGATGCTCCCCACCTGGATCTCGTCCAGCGTCGTCGCCCCGAAGCTCAGCAGGAAGAACAGCCCGAACGACACCATGAACAACGGCGACCGGACATGGTGCAGGATCTCGAAGGCGACAAGGGATCGAATCATGGTGGGTGAGGGCAAGGGCTACGCCGCACGGGATGCCGCAAGGGTCGAGAAGTACAGGTCCTCCAACGACGGCTCCACCGGCTCGAAGCCATCCCCCGGCCGCACGTCGGCCAGCACGTGCACCACCGTCCGCCCCGCCCGCAGCCGGTGGCTGATGACCCGGTGTTGTTCCCTCAGCCCGGGAAGCTCGCCGGCGCTCGCGACGCCCCGCCAAACCCGCCCCGCCAGCGGCCGCACCAGCTCCGACGGCACCCCATGCAGAACGATGCGACCGTCATGGATGATCGCCATCCGCGGGCAAAGGTCCGCCACGTCGTCCACGATGTGCGTCGAAAGAATGACCACCACCTGCTCCCCAATCTCCGCCAACAGGTTGTTGAACCGGTTCCGCTCCTCCGGGTCCAGCCCCGCCGTCGGCTCGTCCACGATCACCAACCGCGGGCTCCCCATCAGCGCCTGCGCAATCCCGAACCGCTGCCTCATCCCGCCCGAGTACGACGCCACGGCCCGTCGCCGCACATCCCACAGGTTCACCTGTCGCAGCAACCGCTCCACCACCTCCCGGCGCTCCCCGCGCCCCTCGATCCCCTTCAACACCGCAAGGTGCATCAGCAGGTCCCATGCGGAAACGCGCGGGTACACCCCGAAGTCCTGCGGCAGGTACCCCAACGTCGCCCGCAACGCCTCCGGTTGCCGCAGCACGTCGATCTCCCCAAACCGGATCCGCCCGGACGTCGGCGCCTGCAACGTGGCAATGCACCGCATCAACGTGGACTTCCCGGCGCCGTTCGGCCCCAGCAAACCAAACATCCCCGCCGGAATCTCCAACGTGGCTTCGGACAAGGCTCGCTTGCCCGACGGGTACGTGTGCGAGACGGATTCAAGGGTCAGCATGGGAACAGTCCGATCGTCGTTTTGGATTTCTGGAACCTGAAAAAGGCCGCTGGGCACTCACGGACCGCCACGCCGCAGGGCACCGGCATCCCGCCCGGCCCCGCCTCGCCCGTTCCTCGCTCCTCGCTCGCCATCCCACCACCGACACACAAGCTCGACCTCCAGTTGCACGCAAAACCACGCGAGGATGCCCCACGTCCTCGCCATCGACCGGATACACCGTGCATCCCGCAACGGGCCCGTGCTTCCATCCGCCCATGCCTCTCCAGTCCACGCCCCGCCCCGCCGCCGTCATGACCGCCCTCCTCCTCCTCCCCCTCGTCATGGCTTCCACGCCCGCCTTCGCCTTGCCCACCATCGATTCCAACGCCGTCCACCATGCCGCCATCCAGGCAAGGTCCGTCCACCTGGACGCCCCCGCCCGCGTCCGCCTCGCTGACTCCTTCCATGCCCTCGTCTCCATCCCCGGCGGCAGCCGCGCCGAGCATGCCATCCGCGACGAATGCCGGCTCCGCCTCGCCGCGCTGGGCGCACGCGACATCCCCATCGCCGATTCCCTCTCCAACGCCCCCGTCAACCTCGCCATGCGCCTCGATGGGATCGGCGCTCTCTCCAACCACCCCGCCCTCCTCCTCAACGCCCACCTCGACACCCTCGTCGTCTCCACCCCCCAGCACCTCGCTTTCGACCCGGCCACCGGCGACTTCTTCCACGACCTCGAGGCCGAACGCTCCGAGATCTCGTCGTTCGGCGGCGATGACCGCTCGGGCCTCGTCGTCGTGCTCGAAGCCCTCCGCCACCTTCACCTCCGCAAGCCAAGCCATCCCGCCCCACGGACGCCCATCCTCGTCCTCCTGACCGGCTCCGAGGAAATCGGGTTGGTCGGGGCCAAGCATCTCGCACGGCATCATCCCCGCCTGTTCGAAGGCATTGGGCTTTCGATCACCATCGACGGCCCCCTCGACTACGAGACGGCCTACCCATCCGAGCGCCTTGTCGCCGTCGTCTCGGAGTCCGACGCCCAACACCAGCCCTACGCCGGGATCCTGAGGCTCCTTGCCGCTCATGCCTCCGCCGCCAAGGTCGGTTGGTCGCGTTCCGAGGTCGGCTTGGGCAAGGGAGACTTCGCGGCCTTCCCCGCCCATGTCCGTCCCGGGCTTCATTTCCGCAGCCCGGTGCGCGGTTGGCATCGCCGAGAGCGGGTCCAGGTCCAGGACCTCGTACACCATGTGGACCTCCTGATCGACGTGATCCAGCGCTGGCCGGAGGCGACCGCCCGGTGACGGCCCCACCGGACGCCGGAACCCGGCCGCCCGCTCCGGCTCGCTGCACCAGATCCGGTGCTTCTCCCAGAACTCCGCCACGTTGGCCGCCATCCGGCCATTTCAACGGATGCGGCGCCTTCGCCGTGCCCGAGCAACCCCCTACCCGGCCGCCCCAGCCCCGCCCCGCCGCCCCGCCACGGCCCGCCGTCCATTCAGGAACCATCCCACCGGCTTGTCGCGCACCAGCCAATGGTATGACGCCAGCAACAGCCCCAACATCACCGCAGACAACACCCCCAGCTTCAGCCACGCCGGGTACGGCCATCGGCTGATCAAGGATTGCAGCACGATCAACGGCGGCAGATGAGCCAGGTACATCCAGTACGCCGAGTCCGACAAGTACCGCAGCACCCCGTTTTCCCGCGTGATCATCGAACGGAAGAAGCCCATCCAGCAGAACGTCATCGCCCATGCGAACGCCGCTTGCAGCAGCACGGCGGCCGGCCGGTGCCATGGCGCCGTCCCCCACCCGCCCCGCAGCCCGAACGTCCCGGTCGCGGCCTCGAACGCCGCCGGGAACAACACCAGCACCGTCAGCGGCAACCCCCAACGCCACCCACGCCCCACCCCGGCCCCGCCGTCGTCCCGGTCGTAGTACAGCACCCCGAAGAAAAAGAACGTCGCGTAGTACGCCATGACATGGGGCTTCGGAACGATCCCCATCACCGTGTCCGGCCCAAACTCACCCTGCCCCACCCCCATGAACCAGCCCGGCACCGCCGACAACGGCACCAGCCACGCCAGCTTCCACGGCGACAGCGTCACCCATGCCGGCCATGCCCCCAACCCCAGCCGGCTGCCCAGCCATGCCAACCCCGCGAAAATCCCCACCAGCCACACAAGGAACCACAGGAACCAGATGAGCAGGAACACCGGCACCTCCGTCAGGAACGTCCATGCCCCACGCATCCTCCCCGCCCAGTCCACCCCCGTGCCACCTCCGCGTGACCCGCCGCTCGCAAGGCCATCCGGACCCGCTCCCCGCCCCGCGTCCCCTCCCCCTCCCGCATGCGCCGCCGCCTGCAACGATGGCATCAACCGCGCCCGCCCGTCCCTCACCTGCGCCTCGTCGGCCGGGATCGACAGCAACCCCGCGATGTACTGGACCACCCCGAACGGCTGCGCGGCGCTCCCCAGCGGTTGTTCCCCGCTCCGGTTCCGCGCCAACGGGTCCGCACCCCTCTCCAACAGCAAGCCCGCCACCCCGTCCGCACCCATGAACGCCGCCGCATGCAGCGCCGTGCCGCCGTCCCCGTTCGTGCCCCCCACCGGGGCTCCGTGCGCGATCAACCAACGCGCCGCCTCCGTCCGTCCCAGCAACCCCGCCCAGGTCAATGGAGTCACCCGGAACTGCGGGTGCAAATCCGACACCGCCCCCGGCGCAACCCCATGTCGCGCCAGCGCTTCCATGTCCCCCATTTGGATCGCCAGCCAGAGGTTCGTCGGCCCGGCCGCCCGAACTCGCGCCTCCGCGGCCGCCATGGCCAACTCCGCCGTCCGCCTTGTCGCAAACGCGCTCGCCCCAATCATGGCCGGCACCACCGTCACCAACCCCGCAAGGCATGGGAACAACACCCTGCGGCAACGGTGCCCTAGCAGCGCCTTCATCCCCTTCTGCCGCCACAGCATCGCCGTGAAATACCCGCTCACGACCATGAACAATGGCATGCGAAAGCCATGCACCCACGACTGGAACACGTACGCCGCCCCGCTCTGGCTCACGTCCACCGCCATCCACGACGGGCCCAGCGCAAACGACAACGACGCATGGTACACGATCCCCAGGAGCATCGCCGCCGCACGCAACGCATCGAGGTCATGCCTCCTTCCCTTGGCAGCCAATTCACCAGACATCCCACCCACCGACCCCGGTGCCCTCCGCCACGTTTCATCCCCCCGCCAAGATCCCTTCCCCGCGTTTGCCATCACCGCCCCTTCGCAAGTACCATCGAACATCTCCCGCGGCCGTCCGTCGGGTTGCTGGTCATGACGCGCTTCCTTCCTTCCATGGGCCTTGCCCTCGGCTTCGCCGTCCTCGCGGCGGCCGGCCCCCCATCCTCCGAGCGCGACATCGCGCCCCTCCTTTCCACCCATTGCCTCGCCTGCCACGGGCCGCGCAAGCAGGAGTCCGGCCTGCGCCTCGACTCCCGCGACGCCGCGCTCAAGGGCGGCGACCATGGCCCCGCCCTCGCCCCAGGCAAGGCCGCCGAATCCGCCATGGTCCTCGTCGTCGAGGGACGCCACCCCGAGGTCGCGCGCATGCCGCACCGGCGCGAGCCCTTGCCCGCCCATGAGGTCGCCGTCCTCCGCGCATGGATCGACGCCGGAGCCCCATGGCCCGCCGCGGCGGCCGCCATCAAGCAATCCCAACCCGAAAGGCCGCACTGGGCGTTCGCCCCGTTCCATCAACCCGCACCCCCCAAGGTCCGCGGCGCCGACCACCCCATCGACCGCTTCGTCCGCGCCAAGCTTCGCGCCGAGTCACTTCAACCCTCCCCCGAGGCCGACCGCACCACCCTCCTCCGTCGCCTCAGCCTCGACCTCACCGGCCTCCCGCCCGCGCCCGAGGAGGTGGATGCATTCGTCTCCGACAAGGCCCCCGGCGCCTACGAGCGGGTCGTGGAGCGGTTGCTCGCCTCGCCCCATTACGGCGAACGCTGGGGCCGTTGGTGGCTCGACGCCGCACGCTACGCCGACTCCAACGGCTTCGAGAAGGACCGCACCCGCAGCATCTGGCCGTGGCGCGACTGGGTGATCCGATCGTTGAACGAGGACAAGCCCTTCGACCAGTTCACCGTCGAGCAACTCGCCGGCGACCTCCTGCCGGACGCGTCCCTCGACCAGCGCGTCGCCACGGGCTTCCTCCGGAATTCCATGGTCAACATGGAGGGCGGCGTCGAGCCCGAGAAGTTCCGCGTCGAGGCCATGATCGACCGCGTCGATTGCGTCTCGCGCACATGGCTCGGCGTCACCCTCGCCTGCGCCCAGTGCCACAACCACAAGTACGACCCCTTCTCGATGGCCGACTACTACGGCTTCTACGCCCTGCTCAACCAGGACGACGAGCCCCGTATCGACATCCCCTCCCCCGACCAAGCCAGCCGCCGCGCCGCCATCGAGGCCGCCGCCCGCGCGATCGAGGACAAGGCCCGGGCATCCCTGCCCGACCCCGACGCCCGCCTCGAGGCATGGCTCCGCGACACCGCCCCCGCCGCCGGCTCATGGCAACCGCTCGACGCCCATGAATGGCACTCGCAACCCATGAAGTTCGAGAAGCAGGAGGACCTCGCGTTCCTCGGCGGCGGCGACATCCACAACTTCTCCGTCGTCAGCCTCTGGGTGGACGTCACCAACACCCACATCACCGGGTTCAAGGTCGAGGCCCTCAACGACGCCAACCTCCCCTTCAACGGCCCCGGCATCGACGGCGACGGCGGGTTCAACCTCTGCGAGTTCACCGTCCTCGCCCACCCGCTTGCCTCCCTCCAGAAGTCCGAAGCGGGATCCGAGCCACCCCACAACGCCACCAACTCCATCACCTTCTCACGCGCCATCGCCGACGCATGGCCCGACGGCGCCCACCCCACCAACACCATCGATGGCGTGCGCAACAAGGACGGCTGGCACTCCAGCTTCACCAAGGGCCGTCGCAACCAGGAACGACGCATCGTCTTCCAAGCCAGCAAGCCCTTCGGCTTCGAGGGCGGCACTCGCCTCCTCGTTGCCCTCTGGCAAAAACCCGATGGCTCCGGACGCCCCAATCACCTCATCGGCCGCTTCCGCGTCTCCATGACCACCCGCGACGGCCTCCTCGAAGTCGATCCTCTCAGCGCCCGCCAACGGGCCGTCGCCCAACTCCCTCCCTCCCAACGCCCCGCCGCCGCCCAACGCGAGCTCTTCCGCGAGATGCTCCTCCATGACCCCGCCTTCGCCGAGGTCGCCAAGGAGTGGGACGCCGCATGGAAGGACTGGCCCGCCGCCGACCACACCTCGCTCGCCCTCGGCGCCCGCCCCATCCCCCGCAAGACCCGCATCTTCAAGCGCGGCGACTGGACCCGCCCCACCACCGAGATCTCCGGCGCCACCCCGGCCGTCCTGCCACCCCTTCCAGCCGGCGTCCCGGCCAACCGCCTCGGCCTGGCCCGTTGGCTCGTCGATCCCGCCAACCCCCTCACCGCCCGCGTCGTCGTCAACCGCGTCTGGCAGGCCTACTTCGGCACCGGCCTCGTCACCACCCCGGAGGACTTCGGCGTCCGCGCCGACGCCCCGTCCCACCCCGAGCTCCTCGACTGGCTCGCACGCGAATGGATGCAGCCCTCGGCCGCGAAGGCCCGGCCCAACCACGGCGGCGGCACGGCCGCACCGCCCGCGCCATGGTCCCTCAAGAACCTCCATCGCCTCATCGTCACCTCCGCCACCTATCGCCAGTCCTCCCGCATCCCGCCCGCCCTCGCCGAGAAGGACGCCCAGAACCGCCTCCTCGCACGGGGCCCGCGCCTCCGCGTCGATGCCGAGATGGTCCAGGACATCGTCCTCAAGGCCTCCGGCCTCCTCTCGCCCAAGGTCGGCGGCCCCTCCGTTTTCCCGCCCCTCCCAGACGGCGTCATGAGCCTCGCCTACGGACAGATCGGCTGGAACGTCAGCCCCGGCGACGACCGCTACCGGCGCGCCATGTACACGTTCTGGAAACGCACCGTCCCCTACCCCGCCATGATGGCCTTTGACGCCCCCGCCGCGGAGCAAAGCTGCGTCCGCCGAAATCGTTCCAACACGCCCCTGCAAGCCTTGGTCACCCTCAACGAGCCCACCATGAACAACGCCGCCCGCTGGCTCGGCTGGCGCACGTTGCAACTCGGGGGCCCCAACCCGGACTCCCGCGCGACGTTCCTCTTTCGCCAAGTCCTCGGACGCCGCCCCGACGCACGCGAGACCCACGCCCTCATCCGCCTCGCTGCCGACCTCCGCAAGGACTTCGCCTCGCGCGAGAAGGACGCCGCGATGTTCGCCTTCAATGATCCCCAGAACCCTCCCCCACTGCCCCCAGGCGTCACCACCCTCGACGCCGCCGCATGGTCAGGCGTCGCCCGGGCCGTCCTCAACCTCGACGAGGCCATCACCAAGGAATAACCCCGCTCCCCGCTCCCCGATCCTCGCACCCCGCTGCCCCCCATGAACCTCCTCCACGAACTCTCCCGCGAACGCGCCCGTTACCTCAGCCGCCGTTGGTTCCTCCGCGACTGCTCCGTGGGGCTGGGCGGCATCGCCCTCGCCTCCCTGCTCCAGGACCGCGCGCAAGCCGCCGTCCAGGCTTCGGATCCCATGGCCCCGCGCAGGCCCCACTTCCAGCCCAAGGCCAAGTCCGTCATCTACCTCTTCATGGCCGGCGCCCCCAGCCAGCTCGAGCTCTTCGACCACAAGCCCTCCCTCCGCAAATACCACGGCAAGCCCGTCCCCAAGGACGTCCTCGGCGGCCAGACCTACGCCTTCATCAAGCCCGACTCCGCCATCCACGCCCCCGACTTCGCCTTCGCCCAGCACGGCAGGTCCGGCCAATGGATGTCCGAGGTCCTCCCCCACATCGCCAGCGTCGCCGACAACATCGCCGTGGTTCGTTCCATGACCACGGACGCCTTCAACCACGCGCCCGGACAGATCTTCATGAACACGGGTTCCCAGCAGTTCGGGCGCCCCAGCATGGGCTCATGGATCACCTACGGCCTCGGCTCCGAGTCTCGCGACCTTCCCGGCTTCGTCGTCCTCAGCTCAGCCGGAGGCCTCAGCGGCGGCGCCGGCAACTACGGCGCAGGCTTCCTCCCCACCGTCTTCCAAGGCGTCCCCTTCCGGAACGGGCGCGACCCCGTCCTCTACCTCTCCAACCCCGCCGGCATCACGTCCGCCGCGCAACGCCGCACCCTCGACACCGTCAAGGAACTCAACGAGCACCGCCTCGGCGTCGTCGGCGACCCCGAGATCGCCACGCGCATCAACTCCTTCGAGCTCGCACACCGCATGCAAATGAGCGCCCCCGAGCTCGTGGACCTCTCCAAGGAACCCAAGCACATCCTCGAGCTCTATGGCGCCGAGCCCGGCAAGGCCTCCTTCGCCAACAACTGCCTCCTCGCCCGCCGCCTCGTCGAGCGCGGCGTCCGCTTCGTCCAGCTCTTCCACGAGGCATGGGACCATCACTCCGACGTGAAGGGCGGCGTCAAGGGACAGGCCGCCGTCACCGACAAGGCCTGCGCCGCCCTCGTCAAGGACCTCAAGGAACGCGGACTCCTTGACTCCACCCTCGTGGTCTGGGGCGGAGAGTTCGGCCGCACCCCCCAGGTCGAGGCCAGCGCCGAGCTCGGCCGCTCCCTCGGGCGCGACCACCATCCCCAGGCCTTCACCTACTGGCTCGCAGGCGGCGGCGTGAAGTCCGGCCTCAGCCTCGGCGAGACCGACGAGTTCGGCTTCAACGTCACCAAGGACCGCGTCCATGTGCATGACCTGCACGCCACGCTCCTCCACCTCCTCGGCTTCGACCACGAGAAGCTGACCTTCCGCTTCCAGGGCCGCGACTACCGCCTCACCGACGTCCACGGCGAGGTCGTCCAGAAGCTCCTCGCCTGAATCCTCGCATCCCGCACCCCCAGCCCGGCGAGCCTCTCACGTCGCCGCAGCGGCGCGCGACGCGCGCCGGAACAGCATCGACGACGCCCCGAACAACGCCGCCGACATCAGGTTCCCCGCCAACCCGCGCCATTCCGGACCCGTCCACGACGACACCGTCGGCTTGCGAACCAACATGGAGACCAGCACCGCCGCCATCGTCACAACTTGGACAACCGCCGTCACCCTCATCGCACGCCCCATCCCCGCGGGTCGCAATCGCGCGATCCCCATCCCCACGACCACCGACACCGGCACCGCAAAGTGGAAGGCGGCAGCCCGCTGCGTGTCCACGAAGTGGACAAACGTGGACCAAAGCACCCCGAAGGACAGCGCCAGCGCAATCCCCAACGCGATCGCATACGCCCCCCCGCCCCGCCGACGCGACGCCCATTGGTGCAGCATCGCCATCCCAAACACCATCATGCCCAGCATCACGAAGGCCTTCGGCGGCCAGTGCCAATCCTCGACCAGCACGCTCCCGGCCAATGGAACCGCCACGGCCGCCAACGCCACCCACACGGGCACCTTCCAGATCGATCGACCCGTGTTTCGCCCTTGAAGCGTGTCGCGTGCCACGTCCTGAAATCCTCACCACGCCGCATGCAGGTCAAGCGTCAATCCCCGTCCAACCTGCGGCCCCGCGACGCGTTCCCCGGACGCTGCGTTTCCCGGCCCCGGAAACCCAAACGATTCCCTGCCCACTCGTGTTCCATGAAGATCCCATCGCTCCTTGCAAGCGGGGCCGGCGGGTCCTTCGTCGCCGCCGAGTTGGAACGATGGGACCTTCTGGGCTTGTGAACGTTCCTCCTTACCCCCCCGCGCCCACGCCGCCCCCATGCAACCTGCCTCATTCCTGATCCGCGAGGCCACGTCCTCGGACCAACCCATCCTTTGGGAACTCCTCTACGACGCGTTGTGGGATCCGCCAACCTCGCCACGCCGCCCCCGGTCCGTCCTGTCCAACCCCCACGTCGCCGCCTACGT
>CAIYFP010000591.1 GCA_903925515.1 uncultured Verrucomicrobiota bacterium | reverse complement strand
TGGTGGTCATTGCGATCATCGCGATTCTGGCGTCGATGCTCCTCCCGGCCCTTGGGCGTGCGAAGTCCAAGGCGCAGGGCGTGTTTTGCCTCAACAACACGAAGCAGTTGGCGATCGCAGCCCACCTGTATTCCGGGGATTTCCAGGAAGGATTGCCCCCGATCCAGCAGCAGATCGCGGGCGGCGAGGTGAGCTGGCGCCCCGTCCTCTTCAAGTATGTGGGCGGGGCGGCGCGGGCCTATGACTGCCCGGTCGAACGTGAGGAGTCCTACTACGGTGCCCGGTCCGCCGGGATGAAGAAGGGGCCTGGCAACCGGGCGATCGTGGGGCGGATGTTGGATGCGGAAATGGACATCCCCAGCGGGTTGGGCGCGGTGAACGTGCATTGGACGACCGGGGGCGCCCCGCCGCCGTTCGGCCGCCCTCGCGGATACGAGGACAACCTTGCGCGATGGGGGCAGATCGAGTCGCCCTCGCAGCTCATTTTCTTTGGCGATGGCCACAGCGACGTGAACGGGGCGTGGCTCCGTGACCGTTGGTGGATTTGGAAGGAGCTGGGCGACGCGAGGTCGCCCGGTTTCAACCGGGTGGCGCAGGGCGACAAGGGAGCGGTGCGGCACGGACGCAAGTCCAACTACGCCTTTGCGGACGGCCACGGCGAGCTGCTGGATGCGGGCCGGATCCCTTGCAACACGAACGCCTGCTGGTGGTCGGTGCGGGCGGATCCGCATTGAACGGCGGGAAGGGAGGAACTCGCAGTGAAAAAGCCATGGGTTCGATGGGCGGCCGTGGGTGCCTTGATGGGCATCGCGGGATGGCGGCTGTGGGTCGTGTTTTCCGCGGGAGAGGGCATCTCCGAGAAGGCGTGGTACTACGACGAGAGCGCGCGTCGGCTGTTCGTGGCGGCCCGTGGCTTGGTGCCTCCGATTCGCGGCATCGACGGGCCCGAGTTGGACGGGGTCAGGGCGGTGGTGGTGGCCCCGCCGGGCCGATGCAACGAGGCGGGCTTGCGACGGATCGCGTATCTCGAGACGTCGGCGCCGGAACTCAAGAAGGTCCTGGAGGAGGCGAAGGCGAGCGGTCGCGCGCCAACGATCTCGCGGGGTGCGGCGCAGGGGCTCCGGTTGGTCCGGCGGGAGGGGGAGGCCCAATGGGTGTCCTTGCTGACGCCCGAGGGCGAGGCCTTGGTGGGCGGCTGGGCGGTGCCTGGGCCGGACGGGGAAACCCCCGCCGTTTGCAGCCCCTGACCGAGACGATGCAACCAGGAGGAAGGGAAGGCGCAACGGAGCCAACCTGCACGTCCGATCAGAGATCAACCTTCTCGCTTGGCCTTTGGCACGGAGGCACGTCGGTGATTTTGGGCGGGTTTCCAAACACGGCAGCAATGAAAGAAACATGAACATGAAAAGCAGCAAGACGGCGGCCATCGCATGGCTCGCCTTGGGATGCATGGGTGCCATGGGGCAGACACCCACGGTGGAATCGGACCATCTGGAATACCTTCCGGGTGAGGCGATTCGCCTGTCGTTCGGCTCCGGCCCGGGCAATCGCAAGGATTGGATCGGTATCTATCCCGACGGCGTCGTGCCGGGTGCGCAAGGCGCGACGGCATGGCGGTATGTGGACGGGACGACCAGCGGAACCACGGGGGTCACCGAGGGGGCCGTGACCTTTGGATCGGGGTTGACCTTTGCGGGCCCTTGGTACGCGTACCTGCTTCTCAATGACGGCTACGAGGTGTTGGCCCAGGTCCATTTCGTCGTGGTGGACGCCTCGGCGCCGGTGGTTCGGCGCGACAAGGCCACGTATGCACCCGGCGAGGCCATCTCGATGACCTTCACCAACGGCCCGGCGGCCGCGAAGGACTGGATCGGGGTTTATCCGGAAGGGGTCCTCCCCGGGACGGTCAGCGCCACCGTGTGGCGCTACACCGACGGCGGGACGTCGGGCCAAACTGGGGTTGCAAGCGGCACCGTGACGTTCGGCAGCGGACTGTCGAAGGCGGGTCGGTACACGGCCTATCTCCTGGCAAACGACGGCTACGAGGTGCTGGCCTCCGAGCCCTTCCGCGTGCTCGCCCCGGTTTCGGCCCCTCCCAAGCTGGTGTCCGCAAGCCCGGCGGATGGCGAGACCAACGGGTTCCCGACGCCTTCCTTCTCGGCAACCCTGCTGCCCGGCTCGGGCCAAGTGTTGGCGTCCGGCGTGACCCTTTCATTCGATGGTGCTTCCGTGGTCCCGGCCGTGGAGACCAGCACCGAGCAAACGGTGGTGCGATACTCGGACGAGAAGTTGCTCGCACCGGGCTCCGCTCACGCCTTCCGGTTGGTGGCTGAAAACACCTCGGGGCTGCGCGTGACCAACGAGTTCCGCTTCGTGGTGGGGTCCTATAGCAACGTGGCCCTGCCCCCGCCCATCGTCTTCGAGTCGTTTGACTCCGTGCAGGAGGGCAACCTGCCGCCGGGCTGGAAGGGCCGTTCGTACTCGGACGTCACCAATCCCGACCTGGACCTTGGCAACTTGGATAGCGCCACCTACGGCGCGTGGACCGTGGTGAACTCGGACCGGTTTCTTGGTTCGTTCATCACGTATTCCAACCCAGAAAACCCCGCGAGCTGGCAGAACGACTACAAGCGCGTCCTGAACATCGGGCCGCGCGTGGTGCTGGACGGCAAGAGGCTGAGCCGCCTGGCCACGGGGGGCATGTTGTTGGGCAACTCCGGTTATCGCAACGGCCGGTCCCAGGTCCTGTTTGTTGAGACGCCGGACTTCAACCTGTCGGGCAAGCGGGACGTGTACCTCGCCTTCCATGCGTTGTGGGAGCAGAACCAAGACAGCATCGCTGCCACGGAGTACTCGACGGACGGGGGCGCGTCATGGCTGCCCGTGGCCTATTGGCTCGACCCTGCGGACATCCTCCGGACGGAGTCGGGAGACGTGGACGTGGAGGCCACCTTCGGGACGGAAAGGGGCGATGTCGCGCGCTACACCGACGAGAGCGGGGCCGAGCTGGGCGGCACGTACGGTGCCTTCGTGGCGGCGCCGCTGACGCAGGCGCTGGCGGGCTACGTGGAGCCGCGCATCAACGATGATTCGACCGACGGAAAGCGGATCGAGGTGCGGCGGCTGCCGGCGGCGGACAACCAATCCCGGGTCCGCGTGCGCTTCACCCATGCGGGGACCGACGGTTGGTACTTCGGCGTGGACAACTTCGGATTGTATTCCATCCCCGCATCCGTGCCCGTGTTGACGGCCACTTCGGTGGCCGGCGGCATCCGCCTCGCGTGGTCCGGCGACGCTCAAGGCCTCGTCTTGGAGCAACGAGACGACGTCGCCACCGGTGCATGGACCCCCGTGCCGGGAGTGGCTGGCAACGAGGTCGTCGTCCCGGCGACCGGCACCCAGCGGTGGTTCCGGCTCTCCACCCGATAGCCCGACCCCAGGAAACGTCTGGCACCGATGCCCTCGCGCTGGGCATCGGTGCCGGCCGGTGAGCGGTGCTCGCAGAAGCCTTGGCGGGCTTGTCTTTCCTCCTGCATGGCAACCGGGAGGCTGCGTGGTTTTGGCGAGGCCAGCGTCCCGTCGGGGTGTTTCCCGGTGCGCATGAGGAAGAGGCCCAGGGACGGGTCGCCACGGCCGTCGGGCCTGTCGCCGAGGACCTGGTCGTAGGTCCGGTTCTGCTTGATCGCGTCGATGCCGTATCGGATCGGCGAGGGTTGGCCGAGGACGCGCGGGACGCGCCCCTGTTTCATGGGCCGACGCGATCTTCTGCGGGCGCGGATGGGATCAGACCTGCCGGGTGAGGCGGAGGCCGAGCTTGAGGAGGGACTGGGCGTCGGCGTCGGACGTGGCCTCGGCGTAGATGCGGAGGATGGGCTCGGTGCCGGAGCCGCGGAGCATGAGCCATGATCCGTCCTTGGCCACGAACTTGACGCCGTCGAAGGACTTCACCTCGGCGACGGGGGAGCGTAGGAGCTTGGCTGGGCCGTGGTTCTTGCAGAAGTCCATGAGGGCGGCGCGTTTCTCGAGTGGGAAATGGGTGTCGATGCGGTCGTAGCGATGGGGGCCGTAGTCCTTTTCTAGCTGGGCGAGGAGGCGAGGCAGGGGTTTTTTCTCGACCGCGAGGGCCTCGAGCATGAGGAGTCCGGCGGCGATGCCGTCGCGTTCGGGGATGTGGCCGGGGAAGCCGATGCCGCCGCTTTCCTCGAAGCCGAGGAGGACGTCGCCCTTGAGCATCTCGGCGGCGATGTACTTGAAGCCGACGCCGGTCTCGACCAGCTCGAGGCCATGGCGCTGGCAGATTTTGTCCACCATGGAGGTGGTGGTGAGGGCCTTGATGACGCGCCCGGGCTGGTGGCGATGAACGATGTAATGGCGGAGGAGGAGGCAGATGACCTTGTGGGTGGTGAGGGGGTTGCCACGGCCGTCCATGGCGCCAACGCGGTCGGCGTCGCCGTCGGTGACGAGGCAGAGGTCGTGGGGATGCTTGGCGAGGAAGGCGGAGGATCGGGCGTAGTTGCGGGCGATGGGCTCGGGGTTGATGCCGCCGAAGTTGGGGTTGTGCTCGCCGTTGAGGGTGGTGACGCGGCAGGAGGTGCCGGCGAGGAGGTCGTCGAAGCAGCCGGCGCCGACGCCGAAGAGGGCATCATGGGCGAAGCGCAGGCCGGACTTGGCAACGAGGGGGAAGTCCACGAGGCGCTTGATGGCGTCGTAGTGGGGGCCGCGGATGTCCTTGAGGACGATTTTTCTCGCGCGGCGGGCGTCGGCGAGGGGGATGGACTGGACGGGGGAGGCGTCGAGGCGGGTCTCGACGGCCTTGCAGAGGGCGGGCTCTGCGGAGCCGCCGTACCATGCCTTGAGCTTGAAGCCATTGAAGGCCGGGGGGTTATGGCTGGCGGTGATCATGACGCCGCCGACGGCCTTCTGGCGCCGGACCTCGAAGGAGACGGAGGGGGTGGGGGTGGGGCGGTCGGTGAGGGTGACGAGGAAGCCGTTGGCGGCAAGGATCTCGGCGACGCGGGCGGCGAACTGGTCGGAGAGGAAGCGACGGTCGTAGCCGACGACGGCCTTGGGGGTGGTGCCGGGTGCGGGGTTGGCGCGCCATTCGTCGGCGGTGGCTTGGGCGACGCGGTCGAGGTTGGAGAAGGTGAAGTCCTCGGCGATGATGGCGCGCCAGCCGTCGGTTCCAAACTTGATGGTGCTCATGCTTGCAGCGGCCGAGAGGGAACCAGAGGTCGGGCCATGTGGCGAGGAAAACGGGCGTGGAAGGCGATGGGCGGGGTCAGAGGGTGCGGTCGTAGATGCGGTAGCGGCGGGTGATGGTGCCTTGGAACTGCGCGGCGAGCTGGTGAACGGGGAGGTTGTCTTCGAGGACCCATGAGGCCTCGCATTCGGTGAAGCCGTGGCGTCGGGCGGCCTCGACGCCCTCGGCGAAGAGCCAGCCTTCGAGGCCGCGGCGTCGATGCGGGGCGGTGACGCCAAGGGCGATGAGGCGGAAGCGCCTGGGGAGGCGCCAGCCGAGAAGGGTGGGAAGGGCCCGGAGGAGTGCCGGGGAGAGGAGGCGGCCGCGAAGTGGGCGGAGGGCGGGGTTGATGTCGGGGACCATGAGCAGGAGGCCGACGGGCTGGCCCTCGAGCAGGGCGAGCCAGACGAGGCCCTCGACGAGGAGGGGTGCGAGGCGGTCGGCGAGGAACCGGATTTCCGCCGGGAACATGGGGATGGCAGACCAATTGCGTTCCCATGCGGCATTGTACACGTGGGTGAGCTGGGGGAGGAGGGAACGGAGGTTGGCGCGGGTGACGGGGCGGAGGGAGAGGCCTTGGAAACGGCGCTGGACGACGTTGCGGATGCGCTGGAGACGTTCGGCGGGGCTGTTGGCGACGAGGATGTCGAAGGCGACGAGGTCCTTGGCCTTGGCGAGGCCTGAGGACTCGACGAGGCGGGGGTAGAACGAGGGGTTGTGGGGCATCATGACGGCGTTGGGGAGGTGGAATCCCTCGACGAGGAGGCCGCATTCCTCGTTGAGGTTGGGGTTGAGGGGGCCGCGGAGGCGTTGGGCGCCGACGGAGCGTGCCCACGCGGCGGCGGCGTCGAGGAGGGCGCGGGCGACGGCGGGATCGTCGATGGACTCGAAGAACCCGAAGAAGGCGCAGCGCTCGCCGTGGAGGGACTCATGGAGGGGGTCCAGGATGGCGGCGACGCGCCCGACGGGCCTGCCGTGACGCAGGGCGATCCACAGGGCACGACCGGCGCGAGCCCAGAACGGGTTGGCGTCGGAGAGGACCTTCTCGACCTCGACGAGGAGTGGGAGGACGGCTTGGGGATGGGGCGGGGCGAGGTCGTGCTGGACGCGTGCGAAGGCGCGGAGCTGGGCCGGGACCGGGGCGACGGGCTGGAGGGTGAGGGCGGACGACCCGGCGCTGGGCGGGCTCATGGGGCAAGGGAAGGGGCAGCCAAGGGCGAGGGAGGCTTGGGGGTCAGGGCCGTGGCGTGGCCTTCTGGAGCTCGATGAGCTCGCGGAGGGCGGCGTGGAGGAGGGGGGCGGTGCGAGGGCCGCAGGAGTTGACCTCGCCGTAGGGTTTCCTTTCGCCAAAGAGATGGGGGGGCTTTTGATCCCATTCGGAGCGGGGGATGATGTAGCCGATCTCGTCGTTGGCGAGGCCGAGCAGGAACTGGACCTTGCCGGGCATGAGTTGTCGGAGCGGGGGGACCTCGACGGGCTCGACGTCGAAGTCGGCGCCGGGGGCGCGAAGGACGCCGCCGTTGACGATCTCGGGGTAGATCTCGCCGGGAACGCACGCGAGGGAGGCATCGCCAAGGGTGACCAAGGCGACCTCGGTCCTGAAGTGAAGCCACCTTGAGTAGCCGCGGTCGATGACGCCCATAAAGGTGCCGAGGAGGAACAAGGGGTTGTCGAGGGGAAGGTCGAGGGTCCGGGCATGGACGGTGAGGGGCGCGGAGGCGACGGACGGCGGGGGGGGACTGCGCGATGCGGTCAAGGACGCGGAGGGCGAGTTGATGGCCGAGGGCGATGGTCTTGCTATGGGAGGGCTTGAGGAGTTTCTCGCCCGAGACGGGGTCGGTGACCTCGGTGGAGGGGTGGGTGGTCATGAGTCCGCCGACGGCGCCGTTGATGAAGACGTGCAGGCCACCGATGCCGGGCCTGAGGAAGCCCGTGCCGGAGGGGATGCCGTTGGCGACCGCCTTGCGAAGGACGCCGGGGAAGTCGGCCGTGATGTCGGTGTTGCCGGCCCATGGCGTCTCGGGGTGATTGCCCCATCCAAGGAGCGTGCCCAACGTGCGTCCGCTGGTGGCGTCGGTGAAGTGCAGGACGCGCAGGTCGGCGTCATGGACGACGGGCTTGCGCGTGTCGGCGACGAGGCCGTCTGGGTTGACGGGGATGTGATGGGCGGCGACGCGGGCGGGGACAAGGTTGGATACGGCGATGCCGATGGCGTCGCGGGCGGATCGGATGACATGGTCGCGATAGGCGGGGTCCACGCCCGAGGTGAAGGAGTTGGGTCCCCAGAGGCCCATGAGGTCGGGCGTGGAATGATTGTGGGTGGAGCAGACGACCACGTAGTCGAGCTTCCAGGTGGCGGGGACGCCCTCGCGCACGCGGATGACGTCGTCGTGGAAGAAGCCGATGGCGTCGAGGGAGACGAAGGCAACCCGGGCATGGCCATTGTCGATGGCGATGGCGGAGGCGGAGAGGGGGTCGTGGATGCGTGCGGCGACGCGGCCATTGTCGAAGCCGGCGAGCCAAACGGGGTGGAGGGGGTTGGAGACGTCCGGGGTGATGTCGAGGGAGGCGAAGCCTGCGCGGAGGGGGCGCGGCTCGCGGAGCGCGGAGGCGGCGTCGAGGGCGAGGTCGATCCTGTAACCGGGAAAGCGGTCGCGGGCGACCCATGCGAAGCGTGCGAGGACGGCGGCGGCAAGGAGGACCAGCATGAGGAGCAGGGCCTTGGCCATGCGGAGGAGGGCTGACGGACGCGGGCGAGCGGACGGCATGGACCGGAGGTTGGGCATGGAAGGGGCCGTCGGGCAACCGGTAACGCGGGCGCCTGATGCTTGTGCGGGCCGCGGTTCGTTGCCTTTCCCCCCCGTGCCGCGGGTGCTTGCGGGCTGGGTTGAGGGCAGAGTGAAATGGATAGGTCCGAGCCGGTCGCCTGCCTGCGGAGCGCGGGGAATGGGGGAGGGTTGGTAAGGGTGTGATGATTTTGGGTTGGGGGCGAGCTTTGCCTTCGCCTGAAGACGCGGGACGGGTTAGAAGTCAGGGCAGCACGCATGGAGCATCCCCGATTTCAATTGCCGTCGTTCGACGCGTCGTGGCGCACCCGTCTGGTCTTTGGGGCGGGGACCTTGGCGCGGTTGGGGGAGCTTGCGGCGGAGGCGGGGATGCGGCGGGTGTTGCTGGTGACGGACGCGGGGATCATGGCGGCTGGGCACGGGAAGCGAGCGGTGGAGGTGCTGGGCGGGGCGGGGATGGAGGTGGCGTTGTTCGACGGGGTGCGGGAGAACCCGACGACGCTTGACGTGGAGCGGTGCCTTGCGGTGGCCCGGGAGGCGCGGGTGGACGGGATGGTGGGGCTGGGGGGCGGGAGCTCGATGGACACGGCGAAGGGCGCGAACTTCATCCTGACGAACGGGGGCGAGATGAAGGATTACTGGGGCGTGGGGAAGGCGACGCGGCCGATGTTGCCGATGATTGCGGTGCCGACGACGGCCGGGACGGGGTCGGAGTGCCAGTCCGCCGCGTTGATTGCGGACGAGGCGACCCACCGGAAGATGGCTTGCCTTGATCCGAAGGCGGCGGCGCGGGTGGCGTTGCTGGACCCGGAGCTGACGTTGTCGCAGCCGAGGCGCGTGACGGCATGGACGGGCGTGGACGCGTTGACCCACGCGGTGGAGGCGCTGGTGACGCGGAAGGGGAACGCGTTGTCGGGGATGCACGCGCGGGAGGCATTCGTGTTGATTGCGGGGAACCTTGGTCGGGTGTTGCGGGAGCCGGGGGATGTGGGGGCGAGGGCGGCGATGCAGCTTGGGGCGGCGCACGCGGGGATTGCGATCGAGCTGTCGATGCTGGGCGCGGCGCATGCGGCGGCGAACCCGTTGACGGCACGGTTCGGGGTGGTGCACGGGGCGGCGGTGGGGTTGATGCTGCCGGTGGTGGTGCGCTTCAACGCGGCGGACCCCGCGTGTGCGCGTGTGTATGCGGGGCTTGCGGTGGCGGCGGGGCTTGCGGGGCCGCACCTGCGCGTGGCGAGCGCGGTGGAGGCGTTCGTTGATGCGCTGGAGGCGTTGATGCGCGAGGCGGGCATTCCGGCGACGCTCGGGGAGGCGGGGGTGAACCCGCTGATGATTCCGGAGCTGGCGGCGGACGCGGCGGAGCAATGGACGGGGCGGTTCAACCCGAGGAGCGTGGGGGCGCCGGAGTTCGAGGGACTGTACGCGGCGTTGGCCGGGGATCGGCAGGAGGGTCAGGGGACGGAAGGTTGCGGCGAACAAATGCATTCAACTTCGTGACGTTCGAGGGCAGTTTTTGGAGGATTCACATGCGCATATCCCGGTTGATTGCCGTCCTGTTTGTCGCCGTCCCGCTCGGGGTGCATGCCGGGGAGGCGGCGGGTTCGCCGGGCGGGGGGGCGCCGGCTGCGGGGAGCCGTCCGTGGCTTTGGAAGGCGCCGTCCGCGCAGCAGGTGCCGGACGGGCCGGGCTCGACGGACATGGATCGTTTCATTGGGCAACGGCTGGCGGCGGCGGGGCTGCGGGCGGCGCCGGCCGCGGATGACCGGACATGGCTTCGGCGGGCGAGCTTCGTGGTGACGGGGCTGCCTCCCTCGCCGGACGAGGTGGACGCGTTTGCGGCGGACGGCTCGCCGGGGCGGCGTGAGAACGCGGTGGACCGGCTGCTGGCCATGCCGGGCTTCGGGGAACGGTGGGCGCGTCATTGGCTGGACCTTGTGAGGTACGCGGAGACGCGGGGGCACGAGGACGACTACCGGATCGCCAACGCCTGGCATTACCGGGACTACCTTGTGAGGGCCTTCAACGCGGACGTGCCGTACGACCGGGTGGTGGCGGAGCATGTCGCGGGCGACATCCTTGAGCCGCGGCTGCGGGCGGACGGGATGGGTAACGAGTCGGTGCTGGCGACGGGATGGGCGTTTCTTGGGGAGGAGGTTCACAGCCCGGTGGACATCCGGCAGGACGAATGCGACCGGATGGACAACAAGCTGGACGTGCTGACCAAGACGTTCCTCGGCCTGACGGTGGCGTGCGCGCGATGCCATGACCACAAGTTCGACCCGATCCGGCAACGGGACTATTACGCGATGGCCGGGGTGATCCGGGGCGGGGCCTATCGGCAGGTGCGGTTCGACACGGACGTGGCCCACGCGCGGGCGGCGCGGCGACTGGGGACGATGCGAGCCGAGGCGTCGGGCGCGGTGGCGGCGGGGATTGCGGAGGGGATGCGGGAGATGCCGGGGCGGCTGCGGGCGGCGCTGGTGACGGTGGCGGCGGACCCGGGCAAGGCGCCGGGGATGGCGTCGGAGCTGGACGCGGCGGCGAAGGGTGCGCGGCATCCGTTGCGATCGGTGGCGGTTGCGTTGGGGTGGAAGGGAGCGGTGCCTGCGGCGCCCGGGGCTTGGCCGCCCCCGGCGCCGGCGTTGGTGGTGGCCAACTACACCACGGCGGGGCTGGTGCCGTGGCGGACGGACGGACCCGGGATGGGAATGGGGGTGGTGGAGGCGGGCCGGATCGTGCCGGGAACGGCGCGGTTGGCGGATCATGGGGGGGCGCGCAGGGACCGGTTCTGGGATGCGATGCGAATTGCGCCGGGGAACGAGGGGGACCCGGGCTCGTTGGGCGCGACGGAGCGTTCGGGTCGGACGTTGCGGACGCCGTCGTTCAGGTTGGCATCGGGCAAGGTCCACTACCTGCTGCGGGGGAAGGCGCGGGTCTATGCGGCGGTGGACTCGCACCTGTTGATCGCGGGGCCGTTGCACGGGGTGCTGGTGCAGCGGATGGACGCGGGCGCCGAGCCGCGCTGGATGACGCATGATCTCGGGGCGTACGTGGGGCATCGTCTCCATGTGGAGATTGCGCCCGACGGGGACGCGCCGCTGGACGTGTTCGCGGTGGTGGAGGCGGCGTCGGCCCCGACGGGGACGCCGTTCGCGGAGTGGGCGCCGGGGGAGGGATTGGTGGATGCGGCGGCGGTGGCGGATGCGGCGGCGGGCGCGTTGGCGGAGGGGATTCGGTTGCTGGGCCGGAACGAGCTTTGGACGCGTCCGGGGCTGGCGCCGCTGGTGGAATGGGCGCGTGGCAACGAGTCGGTGATGGGCGCGGGGCGCTCCGTGCCGACGGCGGCGGAGGCGTTGGCCGCGGCGGAACGGGAGCTTGCGGCGGGGCTGCCTTGGGAGTCGCGGACGGCGGTGGCGTGGTGGGAAGGGGACGGGATCGACGAGGAGCTGCTGGTGCGAGGCAAGCCGACGCGGCCGTCCGGGGCGGTGGAGCGGGCGGTGCCGGCTGTATTTGGGAAGGTGAGCCTCGGGGGGGGCGAGGGGAGCGGGCGCGCGGAGCTGGTGCGCTGGCTGACGGACCCGGCGCACCCGTTGGTGTCTCGGGTGGCGGTGAACCGGGCATGGCAGCATGTGTTTGGGCGTGGGATCGTGGGGACGCCGGACAACTTCGGGGAGCTGGGGGAGGCGCCGACGCACCCGGAGTTGCTGGACCATTTGGCGTGGCAATTCGTGAACGTGGACCGCGGGTCGATGAAGTCGTTGGTGCGTCGGTTGATCCTGACGGACGCGTTCGGGCGATCGTCGCGCAACCCGGACGCGATGGCGGAGGAGAAGGACCCGGGGAACCGTTGGCTGCACCGGATGCCGGTGAGGCGCCTTGAGGCGGAGGCAATCCGGGACGCGTTGCTGGCGGTGTCGGGGCGTTTGCAGCACGGGATGCCGGCGCGTCCGGTGATGGTGCACCTGCCGGACTACATCGATGGCCGGGCGCGTCCCGCGAGCGGGCCGTTGGACGGGGACGGGCGTCGGAGCGTGTACCTTTCGATCCGGCGGAACTTCCTGCCGACGTTGCTGGTGGCGTTCGATTACCCGACGCCGTTCAGCACGGTGGGGAGGCGGAGCAGCAGCAACGTGCCGGCGCAGTCGTTGGCGATGATGAACGACCCGTTCGTGCATGAGCAGGCGCGGCTGTGGGCGGGTCGCCTGATGCGCGAGCGTCCGTCGGCGGGGGTTGGGGAGCGGGTGGCATGGTTTTACAAGGCGGCGTTTGGGCGACCGCCGCGGGAGGCCGAGGTGGGGGCGTGCGAGGAATCGCTGGCCGGGTTCAAGGCGGCAGGCGCGGGCCGGGGCGACGCGGAGGCGTGGGCGGACCTTGCGCATGCGCTGCTGACGACGAGCGAGTTCATCCACGTCCGATGAAGACCATGGAACGGTTACCATGCCCGGGGCTGTCGCGGCGCGGGTTGCTGAGGTTGGCGGCGAACGGGTTTGGGGCGATGGCGGCGCATGCGTTGCTGGGCGGGGGAGGGGCCACGGTGCGGGCGCTGCCCGGGCATGAGCGCGCGCGTGCACGAAGCGTGATCTTCCTGTTCATGGAGGGTGCGGTGTCGCAGGTGGACTCGTTCGATTACAAGCCGTTGCTGGAGCGGCATCATGGGCGAAACCCGCGCGAGGTGATGGGGCGGCTGGAGAAGACCCAGTTCGAGAACATCGGGACGGTGTTCAAGTCGCCGTGGGCGTTCCGGCAGCGGGGCGAGTCGGGGCTGTGGATCAGCGACTTGTTCCCGCACATGGCGCAGTGCGCGGACGAGCTGTGCGTGATTCGGTCGATGACGTCCGGCTTTCCGGAGCACACGAGCGCGAACTATTTCCTGCATTCGGGGCTGGGATTGCAGGGGCGGCCGAGCATGGGGGCATGGGTGGCGTACGGGCTGGGGTCGGAGAACCACGACATGCCGGGCTACGTGGTGCTCAACGGCGGGCAGATCCCGTCCGGGGGCATCGATTGCTTCGGCAACGGGTTCCTGCCGGCGACGTGCCAGGCGTCGATGCTGAACGCCCATGGGACGCCCTTGGCGAACATCGCGCCGAGAGAGGCGGTCGCGGGCCTGCAGGATGCGAAGCGGCGGCTGGCATCGCGCCTTGACCGCCTTGCGATGGAGGTGGACGGGACGGATGCGGCACTGGAGGGGGCGCTGGCGAACGCGGAGCTGGCCTCGCGCATGCAGGCGTCGGTGCCGAGCCTTCTTGAGATCGAGGGCGAGGGGGAGGCGACGCGGCGGCTGTATGGGCTGGACTCGGCCAACCCGCACACGCGCACGTACGGCCGGCAATGTCTTCTGGCGCGGAGGCTGGTGGAGCGGGGGGTTCGGTTCGTGGAGCTGACGATCCCGATGGTGGATGGGTACCAGCGCTGGGACGCGCACGGGAACATCGCGCACAACCATGGCATGAACGCGCGCGCGATCGACCAGCCCGTTGCCGCGCTGCTCCGCGACCTGCGCCGGCGCGGCCTTCTGGAGCAGACCCTCGTGGTCTGGGCCGGGGAGTTTGGCCGCACGCCGTTTGCCCAAGGGTCGGACGGGCGCGACCACAACGAGCATGGGTTCTCGGTGTGGATGGCAGGCGGGGGAGTGCGGCCCGGGATGGCGTACGGGGCCACGGACGATTGGGGGTATCGTGCCGTGGAGAACCGCCTTGAGATGCATGACCTCCACGCGACGATCCTTCACCTCCTTGGCATCGATCACACCCGGCTGACCTTTCGTTTTGGCGGGCGCGACATCCGGCTGACCGACGTGCATGGCAACGTGATCCATCCCGTGCTGTCGAGGGGCTAGGCCGGAACCGCGTTGGCCGGGGGGCGGTTTGGGCCGTTGGAGGGCAAGCGGGCGTTTTTGGGGCAACCTTGGCATGGCCGGGTTGTTGCCGTGGCATGGGGGCGGGGCCCCGCGCGTCGCGTCGTTGGTGCGGCGGCCCGCAGGGGTTGCGATTTTCCTGCGAGCACGGCACGGGCGCACAAGGGGATGGCCTGCATTTTCGGGAGTCCTTGGGCTCTCGGCCCCCGATCCGTGCGTGCAACGGGCAGCAGGGGACCCTTGCGCGGGAGCCCGGCAACGACCGGTGCAGCCTCCATGGACGGGGGTCGTTTGTGGATGGGGAGGTCGTCGGTGGCCGGTGGAGACCCCGGCTCCAACGCGGACGGAGCGTGGGTCATTCCCATGGGTTGGCCGCGCCCTCCTCCGTCATGAGTTGCTGCACCTTGAAGTAGCGCTGCGGCCTTGGGTTGCCATCCACGGGCAGGACGGCGCTCGCCCCGGGCTCGATGAGCGCAGCCCACGGGAACCATGTCCTGAGGTCCTCGGACGCGTACACGATCAAGGGCGCTCCAGATTGAACCTCGATGCGGAGGCGGATGGGGTCACCCCGTTCCATGGCAAGGACCGGACGGTTGCCGCCGGCCTCGAGCGCCATCGTGTCGAGCTTGTACAAGGTGAGGATCCGGTTCGACTCCGGGCTCATCGAGCCCCCACCCGTGTCCATTTCGGTTGCGAACCATCCGTCGGGCGGGATGCGCGAGACGCCGCGCGTCACGCTCCGGCCGTTGAGCCCGCCCACCGCCCCGGACGGCGGGAAGGCCGTCCCGTTCACCGCCGTCATGGAAGTGGAGGTGCTGCCGTCCGGGTTCCGGCGATAGACGAGCCATGTGGCGTTGCTGGACAGGATGCCACCGGTCCGGACCTCGGCGAGCAAGACGCGCGACGTGAGCTGGACGATGGCCCACGACTGCATCGGGTCGTTGAAGAACGGCGCGGAAAGGGTGGCGCGCTGCCCGTCATGGGCGACCCACAGCCAATTCGTGCGTCCCGGCTGGCCCAGCAACGCCGAGCCGTCCCGCCCAAACCATACCGGCTGAAACTCCGTGAGGTCTGACTGGTATGGGGCGCTCCATGCCACCGTCATGGCTGGCGACGCCTTTTGGGCGGCCATGGGGAAGCGGGAGGACCATGCCACGGCGAGGAGCACAACAAACCACGCGACGCGACGAGAAATACCTAATAACAGTAATTTATTCATCGGCTCATGGACGCTGACAGCCGCGGAATGCTCAAAGAAGCGGGTTTTATTCTCCGAATCCCTGCGCGAGGCGAGTGCAGGGGTAGCAGGGAAGGACCTTTTCAAGGAGCGGTCGGCCCGGGAAATCACGGACAGGTGCGTGCGCCAGGAGGTGCTGACGCGGGGATGGGGGCGGTGGCCGAAATCCCCGCGCAAGGAGGAGGGAGTTTCTCGGTCCCCAGGCGGATGGGTTGCGGCAGGCTTCGTGCCAGCCCGCCATCATGGCGGATGGGCATGAACCCCGGCATGGGGATCCATGAGACTGCATTCGTCGTGTCATGGCGGCATGGCGTGAGGAATTCCCCGCTGCATGCAGCTCGGAACCCGGGCAGGAGGCGGCATGGACTTTTTCACGGCAAGACGCCAAGACGCCATGAGGACCTGCCTTTTCAGCCCTTCGACGGCGCGGCGTGAGGCGAGAACCGGGCACTTGGGAACCGCTTGCGAGCGGATCAGGGGGCGGGGCTTCTTGCGGCGGGGACGGGTTTTGGGCGAACCTCCGCGGATGCGCGTGGTACGGGTTTCGCTGGGGCAACGTTCGTATCGAATCCTTGTGGGCGGGGGCCTTCTGGGCCTTGTGGGGCGGGAATGTTCCCGTCTCGGTCTCGGCAGGCGTTGCGCGGTGGTCACGGACTCCATGGTGGGCCCGTTGCACGGCGACGCCGTGATGAAGTCCCTTGGGGACGCGGGCTTCGACGCCGTGCAGGTGACCGTGCCCGCAGGGGAGAAGACCAAGCGTTGGGAGATGGTCGCCGCATGCCATGACGCGTTGGCGTCGGCGCGCCTTGAGCGGCGTTCGTTCGTGGTCGCGTTGGGGGGCGGCGTGGTGGGCGACCTTGCGGGCTTCGTCGCCGCGACGTACCTGCGCGGCGTTTCCTTCGTGCAGGTCCCGACCACGTTGCTCGCCCAGGTGGACTCGTCCGTCGGCGGCAAGGTGGGCATCAACCTCGCCGCCGGGAAAAACCTCGTTGGGGCCTTCCACCAGCCCCGCCTTGTCGTGTGCGACCTTGACGTTCTTCGCAACCTCCCCGAACGCGAGTTCCGGGCCGGAATCGCCGAGGTCATCAAGTACGGCGTGATCGCCGACGCGGCGATGTTCCGGAGGCTGGAGCGGGGGATGGACCGGTTGCTGGCCCGGGACCCGGCCGAGCTGGCGTGGGTGGTGGCCCGATCCTGCGCGGTGAAGGCGTCGGTGGTGGGACGGGACGAGACGGAGTCCGGACTGCGGGCGATCCTCAACTACGGCCACACCGTCGGCCATGCGCTCGAGGCCATTTCCGCCTATGGCAAATGGCTCCATGGCGAGGCCATTGCGGTGGGGCAGGTGGTGGCGTCGGAGCTGAGCGTGGCGCGTATGGGGATGTCCCGCGCCGACGCCGACCGGGTGCGCGCCTTGCTGGAGAGGGCGGGTCTTCCCACCGGCGTGAACCTATCTGCCGGCGAACGCCGGCGCCTTGCCGAGGCCATGCAACTGGACAAGAAGGTGGTCGGAGGCGAGGTCCGGTTCGTCCTTGCCCGCAAGGTTGGGCAGGTCGAATGGGGCCAACCGGTGCCCGTGGCGGACGTTGTGGCTGCGATGTGCGAGGATCGGGGATCCGCGACTCATGGGGGTGCAGGGCGTGAGGGATTCGCCGCGTCCCAAATCCGCGCGTAAGGAGGAGGGAGGCTCGCGATCCCCAAGCGGGCAAGTTGCGGCAGGCTGCGTGCCAACACGCCGTCGTAGCGGACGGGATGAACGCCGTCATGAGCACCCACGCGCCTGCCCTCTTCGTGTCTGCGTGGGAGGCATTCCTGGCTTCCTGACTCACGGGATCGCCGAACGAGACGCTGTTTCCTTGATCACGCGAGGACACCAAGACACGAGGAGATCCTGCTGGGTCCATCGCGTGAGTCGGGACCTGGGCACGCAAGCACTGTTTTCGGGGGGATCAGGGCCGCGTGTTGACCCAGGGGACCGGCGCATGGGATGCCGTGTCGTGGCTGACGTCCTGATCAGGGCCCGAGCGGGTCAGGATCGACTGGGGCCGTGAACACCGGCGGGTCCCACGACACGCGAGTTCAGGCGCGGCGAGGCCGGAACGATTCGGCTGGATCGGTCGTGCGTGCTCGATCTGCTCCCGCAAATCCTTCGCGCTTCCCTCGTTACGGGCCTGGTGCTGGCCCGTGCCTCGGTCCCTCCCCGGCTTGCGGAAGCCTCCGCGTCGCAATCCCCTCCCTCGCGATTCAATCATTCCGGCGAGGGCGAGGGGCTTCAGCCTTTCCTTGATGAGAGGACGAGTCGATGGACGGGGGGATTTCCGAGGAGGGGCGTGGGGCGACCGCGGAGCCAGTCTGGCTGGCTGTTTCGGTAGAAGGGGGAGAGGAAGTGGCCGCTCTGGCCGGCCGGGGTATGGAGGTAGGCGTCGGGCTCCCGTCCGGGCTCGATGCCGAAGCGTTGGCTGGCGCCAAAGTCGGGTCCTGCGACGCGAGGGAGGCCGTAGTGAAAGCCGGGCTGGGGTTGTGGGGGCATGTCGAGCCAACGAGACAGCCATGAGGGCAAGGCTGGGCTGAGGCGGTGTCGGATGGCGGTTCGATTGATGTCGCCCCACGGGCGGAGGGTGGGCGGGATGGAGTTGGAGGGGCCGAGGATGGCGCGCCGTGCGGCCTCGGCGAGGAGGGCGTCGTAGGAGGGCCAGCGGGGGTTGAGCAGATGGGCGGGCCGGTCCTTGAGGAGTCGTTCGGCGACGCGCTCGGCATGGGGACCGGGCCGGAACTGGTAATGGAAGTACACATGGACGTCCTCGGGACCGGGATTGCGTGGGGCTTGGCCGACGGCCCATGCGACGGGTTCATGGAGGAGGTGGAGTGCATGGCGACGGAAGCGAGCGACGACGGGCAAGGCGAGGGAGTCGGCGGAGGCGCGACCGTCCCAGTCGCGGAGCCGGGCAATGGCGACGTTCCATGCCGGGGCGTTGGAAGGGCTGGATGCGGCGATGGAGCGGAGGGCGTCGAGGAGACGTTGATGCCATGGGCGGAGCATGGGGATGGAGTCGTCGAGCTGGATGGCGAGCATGTCGGCCGGGGTGGCGCGAGAGAGGGCCATGAGGTCGTCGCGGATGCGGGCGGCCCGCGCGCCGAGGTCCCATCCGCCGTTGCCGAGGGCGAGGTAGGCGGAGGCGCCGAGGATGCGTTGGTTGGCGGTCCAGATGCGGCCATGGGGCGGGTTGAGGACGACGGGGCGCTTGCTGGGAGGGAGGAGTCCGCGCCACGGGGCGCCGGGTTGGCTCCAGTCCTCGGCAAACTCACCCGTGCCGGAGCCGCGGTCTGGGAGGATTCCGATGAGGGTCCACCCGATGGCGCCGGAGCGGTCGCCGACGACAAAGTTTTGGACGGGGCGTGCGGCGGCGTGCGCGGCGGCGATGGCCTGGGTGACGTTGGTGGCGTTTTCGAGGGCGCTGGAATGGGCGACGAGGGCCTCGGGCCGTGCCATGGCCCATGCGACGGCGTGGAGGTGGCCGGAAGGGGAGGAGCCGAGGACGGGGCCCCAGACGGTGTTGGTGACGCGGAAGGAACCGGGGGCGGAATGGGCGACGAGGATGGGTTCGTCATGGACGGTGAAGGGGCGCCATCCGTCGGGGGTGAGGTAGTGGTCTGGATGATCGGGATCGAGGCGGAGCTCGATGAGGTCGGAGGTGTCGAGCATGGAGTTGGTGAAGCCCCATGCGACGTGGCCGTTGGAGCCGGTGATGAGGGTGGGGGCGCCGGGGACGGTGACACCGGCGAGGAGGCGCTCGTGCCCGAGGTCATCGGTCCAGCGAATGACGGCCCTGTACCAGATGCCGGGGACGGAGATGAGCAGGTGCATGTCGTCGGCGACGAGGGCGGCACCGGACTCGGTGAAGGCGCCGGAAACCGCCCATGCGTTGCTCCCGGGGACGAAGGGTTCGGCGCCGGGTAGGTCGGGGGCATGGTGGGGAGGCGGGGCCGAGATGGCATTCAGGGCGGCGGCGGGCGGGGGCATGGGGGCGGTGAAGTCCGCGGGGGCCGGGAGGGGTGACTCGGGCTCGACATGGTGGTCGAGGGTGGCGTCGAGGTGGGAGCCGGAGGGGTGGAAGAAGCGGTAGGCGACGGGGCCGAGGGCGTCGCGGAGGAGGGTGCGTTCGAGGTCGTTGCGGGCCTCGGGGTCCTGGAGGAGGAAGGAAAAGGTGAGGTTCAGGACGAGGGAATCCTCGGGTTGCCATGGTTCCGGCGCGGCGCGGAGGAGGAGGTATTCGGGGGGAGGCACGGCCATGGCGTCGAGGGCGGCATTGACGCCCTCGGTGTAGGCGAGGAGGGCGGCGCGGTCGTTGGGGGCGAGGAGAGGGAGCGCCTGGGCGGCGAGGGCATGGCCCCGGAAAATTCGGGCCTTGCGGTCTTGGGCGAGCATGGCGGGTCCGAGGAGGGCGGAGAGGCGGCCGGAGCCGGCGCGTCGGAGGAGGTCCATCTGGAAGAAGCGGTCCTGGGCATGGGCATAGCCGAGGGCGCGTGCGGCGTCGTTGCGGGAGCGAGCTCGAACGGTGACATGGCCTTGGTCGTCACGTTCGATGAGGGCCTCGATGTTCTCGATGCGGGGGACATGGACCGTGCCCGAGAGCCTTGGGAGGCTAAGCCGAAGGGCGAACAGGACGCCGACGAGGATGAGGAAGGGGACGGCGAGGAAGGCGGTGGCGGCGAGGCCAAGGAGGCGCCGGGTTTTGGAACGCCGGCGGCCATGGGCTGCGGCCTTGGAGGACGGTGGCATGTTGGTGGGAGGGTGGGAATCGAGCGGGGATTGGCAATCGGCAAGCGTTGCCGGGTATTCGGGTGCGAGGCAGGGAGTTGCGAACATGGGGAACGGGTGCACGGTGCGTTCCAAGTGGCAGGGCAAGGCACGGGCGGAGAGGGCTTGAGGCATTCGATCAAGGTGGCGGCAAGGCGTACGGGCCTGAGCCCCCACCTGATACGTGTCTGGGAAAAGAGGTACGCAACGGTGGCGCCGGAGCGGAACGACGGGAACCGCCGCCTTTATTCGGCGGCGGACATCGAGCGCCTGGCCTTGCTGAAGGCGGCGACGGACATGGGCCACAACATTGGGGACGTCGCGAACCTGACGGACTCGCAGTTGTCCGGGTTGGTGGCGGAGGAGCGTGGAGCGGGTCGATTGGGCGGGGTGCGGGCAGCGGGGCCTGCGGAGCCGTCCGGGATGGTGGAGCGGGCGTATGCGGCGGTTGCGACGATGGACACGGCCGGGCTGGAAGGGGTGCTTGACGAGGGTTCCGTGGTGTTGGGCCAGGTGAGGTTGCTGAACGAGGTGATCGTGCCCTTGGTGGAGAGGATTGGTGAGGCGTGGAGGAACGGGGGGCTGAAGGTTGCGCACGAGCACATCGCGTCGGCGGCCATCCGGACGTTCCTTGGGCAGGTTGCGAGGCCGATCTCGGTGCATCCGGGGGCGCCGGTGTTGCTTTCGACGACCCCGGCGGGGCAATTGCACGAGCTGGGGGCGGTCATGGTGGCGGCGGCGGCGACGAGCCATGGATGGCGGGTGGTGTACGCGGGCGCGAGCCTGCCGGCGGAGGAGATCGTGTCCGCGTCGCTGGCGCATCGCGTGACGGCGGTGGCGTTGTCCGTGGTACACCCGGAGGACGACCCGCAACTGCCGGCCGAGCTGCGGCGGCTGAGGCGCTTGTTGCCGGAACGGATCCCGCTGCTGGTAGGCGGCCGGGCGTCGGATGCATACGGTCCGGTCCTTGACGAGGTCCGGGCGCTGCGGGCCGACTCATTGATGGGGCTGACGGGGATCCTGGACGGGTTGCGTCGGCGGCCACTCGGTGGCGTGGCGTGAAGAACGGGAACTAACGGGCTCCATCGGCGGTGTGGGGTGGCGGGGTGTCCGCAGGGGATGGACCCAGGAGCGCCCTTGCGGCGTCGAGGGTGTCGCACTCGTGGGGTTGCTTGTCGTGCCGGACGCGCACGATGCGCGGGAAGCGAAGCGCGAGGCCTGAATCATGGCGCGCGCTGCGCTGGATGCGGTCGAAGGCGATTTCGAGGACGGTGTCGGGCTCGACCTCGTGGAGGCGGCCGATCCTGCGGGTGACCTTGCTGAGGAGATGGTGGGTGAGGGTTTCGATCTCGGCGTCGGTGAGGCCGGAGTAGGCTTTCCCGACGACGCGGAGGGCGCCGGTGTCGGGGTCGCGAAGGGAGAACGTGTAGTCGCTGAGGACCCCGGATCGGCGGCCATGGCCGTATTCGGCGCCGACAAGGACGCAGTCGAGGGTGGGCATGGCCTGCTTGAGCTTGACCCATGAGATGCCGCGGCGTCCGGGTTGGTAGGGTGCGGCGGGGTCCTTGATGACAAGACCCTCGTGTCCCCGGGCACGGGCATCGTCGAAGGCGTCGCGGACGGCGTCGGCGTCGCGGACGTCCCTGCCATGCGCGACGTGAAGTCCGAGGGCGGAAGCCATGGCGAGGAGGAGACGGCGGCGTTCGGAGAAGGGGAGGTCGATGAGCGGGACATGGTCGGACCAGAGGAGGTCGAAGGCGACGAAGGCGACTGGGACCTCGGAACGCATGAAGAGGTCGGGGTCCCTGCGGCCGAGCCTGCGTTGGAGGGATGCGAAGGGGAGGGGACGGGGGCCGTCCATGGCCATGATTTCGCCGTCGAGGATGAATGGCTTGCCGCTGGTGGCGAGCGTGGCGGCGATGTCCGGGAACGAGCGCGTGATGTCCTTGAGGTCGCGGGAGAACAGGCGTGCCGTGCCCTCGAAGGCATGGGCTTGGCAGCGGATGCCGTCGTGCTTGTCCTCGGCCCATGCGCCGGCGGGGATGCCGCCCTGCCATGAGGCCATTCGGGAGGTGACGGCGGCTGGGGAGGGTTCCGGGGAGGCGAGCATGACGCGGAGGGGCTGGAAGGGTGCGATGGCGGCCTGATGGAGGCGTTGCTCGCGGGCCATGAGGGCGACGGCTCCGAGGTCGCCGAGGAGCATGACGGCCCTTCGCACGGCGTCGGGGCTGGCATGGAACGCACGGGCGATGGATTCCTCCACGAGTCCTTCCTTGAGGCCGATGCGAAGGTTCCCGGCAAGGACCTTGACGGCATGGAGCGCCTCCTGCGGGTTGCAACGGCGAAGGAAGCCGGCGAGGAGGTCGCGGCGGGACACGGTGGGCTGGGGCAGGGCGATCGCGTGGAGAAGTCGGACGACGTCCTCGAGGGAGGGGCGGTTCAAGGCATCGCCGGGTTGGTCGCGCAGGAGGTCGGCGGCGGTCGCGGCGGTGTCGCCGTGGAGGAGATGGGCACCATGGAAGGCCTCGTGCGAGGCGTCTGCGGCCGTGCAGATGGCGTCGCGCAGGACGGTCCAGCCAACCGGGGAGCCCGGGGCGTCCGGGCCGGGGAGGGGCCGACCGGAGAACCAGGCGACGACGTTGGGGAGGAGAGGATGGGGGATGCTGGAGAGGAAGCGCGCGAGGGCGGAGATCTTGGCGTCCTTGGAGGGGGTGGCGCGGATGGCGAGGCATGCGTCGGCCATGGCGGCGAGGGAGTCGGGTTGGGGCGGGAGGGCGGCCGGGAGGGGAGGGGCGGGAGGGCGAGGGGCGGGGTTTGGGATGGGGGCCCGAAGGGGTGCGGGGGACAGAGGGAGCGGGAGGTCGAGTTGATCGGAGGCTTCGAGCGCCCATGCCTCGATCCCGAGGCGGCGGAGGTGGGCGGCGAAGTCGGTGGCGAATCCGTGGAGGGTGAAGACCTTTCTTGGGGCGACGAGGCGGACCATCTCGAGCAACTCGGCGAAGTCGGCGTGGTCGCTGAGGGGGAAGGCGGCGTCGGCGTGGTGGCGGAAGCGGCAACCGGGGTCGAGGGCCCAGCCCGAGAGGATGGCGACCCTTGAGGGGCCGAGGCGACGGCGCAGGGCGGGAACGTTGCCGCCCGGGGGTGCGAGGACAACATGGCCGCGGGCCTTTGCGGGTGCGAGGGGTCCGTGGGGAGGGAAGGAGATCCCGAGGGCCTCGTAGATCCGGGTGAGGCGCGCGACGGGGTCGGCGAGCATGATGGGGAGGTTCTGGTGATGGAGTGCGGCAAGGATCTCCTGGGACTTGCCGAGGGAGTAGCCAAGGAGGACGGGGACCTCGTCGTTGGCGATGGCCTCATGGCAGAAGCGGATGATGCCATCGAGGACGTCGCGTGCTGGCGGAAAGAGGTAGTGGGGCCGGCCGAAGGTGGTTTCCATGACGAGGATGTCGGCATGGCATGGGGAGCAGGGCTCGGCAGAGAGGCCGGCGCGGAGCTTGAAGTCGCCGGTGTAAAGGACGGAGGAGTTGCCGACATGGAGGAGAGGCATGGCCGAGCCGAGGACATGGCCGGCGGGCAGGAGGGTGAGGGTGGCGTCGCGCGGGGGAGCGAAGGGGGGGTGGAGGAGGTTGGCGGGGGAGTGGAATGGGAGGACGTGTTCTCGTCTCTCGCCATGCATGCGGGCATGCATGAGGCGACGGGTGGGCTCGGTGAGGATGACCTCCGGATGGGGGGCGACATGGTCGGCGTGGGCATGGGTAATGACCGCGACGTCGCCATGGGCCACTGGGCGGCGCGGGTCCATCCACAATCCGAGGGATGGAAAGTGCAACCCGCCATGCTTCAAGAGAAGGTCGGCCGCGCCCATGCGTGAGGGCAGCCTAGCCTCGGTGGGCAGGGAAGTCCTGCGTCGGTTTGCGGGGGGGCGATCAATTCGGCATTGCAGGCTGCGGGTTTGGGGGCGGCTAATCGACCTTGTGGGCAGGGACGAGGCGTGCCGGATACATCGGGGCGGGATTTAAACGAGGCGAGGACGGAGGTGGTCCAGCAGTCCAACATGAAAGCCGCAGCAAGGAGCCGCACGAGGGCGGGATGGGAAGCCGCGTCCCCATGGTCCGTGCACGGCTGGCGTCATGGAGCGGTGATCGGCGGGGTGGTGGGCGCGACGGGGATGGCTGGCCTTGCGCTGGGCGGCCCTGATTGGGAGGGCGCACTGGGTTGGGCTGGGGGTGGATTGATTCTGGGCTCGGGGGTTTTGGCGGCATGGGCATGGCGGAGGATCCGGGCGCTGGAGTTGGCGTTGTCGAGGGTCCGGGAGAGCGCGGAGGAAAGCCGGGTGGGGCTTGCGGCGGACCTTGGGCACGAGCTGAGGACGCCGTTGCACGGGGTGATCGGGATGTTGTCGTTGATGCGTGGGACAAGCCTGGACCCGACGCAGGCGGACTACCTGGACGGGGCGTGGAACTCGGCGAACCACCTGATGGCGGTCCTGAACAACGTGGTGGACCTTGCGCGGATCGGAGCCGGGAAGCTGGCGCTGGAATTGGAGGCTGTGGACGTGGGGCGCTTGGTCCGGGACCTTGGGGGGCTTGCTGTGGCGATGACGAAGGCGAAGGGGCTGGGGTTTCGCACGCGCGTGGACGAGACGGTGCCGCGGTGGGCGAGGCTGGACGCGACGCGGATGAGGCAGGTGTTGTACAATCTTTTGTCGAACGCGGTGAAGTACAGCGAGCGGGGAGAGGTGGTGTTGGCGGTGGGGACGGGGCTGACCGCGGAGGGGACGATGCAGCTTCGGTTCATGGTGAAGGACCATGGGGTTGGCATGGACGGTGACACGGTGGCGTTGCTGTTCCAGCGGTTCTCGCGTGGGCGCCCGATGGCCGGGAAGCCGACGGAGGGCGCGGGGCTTGGGTTGCAGATCTCGATGGCGTTGGCGCGGTTGATGGGCGGGGAGATCCTTGTTGCGAGCGAGCCGGGGGCCGGGAGCACGTTCGAGTTGGTCGTCCCGTGCCAGCCTTGCTCGGAGCCGGAGGTGGAGTCGGCGAGGAACGGGGAGTTGGTGGTGGCGGCCGGGACGATGCGGGTGCTGGTGGTGGAGGACCATCCGGTGAACCGGCAGTATCTCGAGATGGTCCTTGAGCGGCTTGGGCATGACGCGGTGATTTGCCGCAACGGACCGGAGGCGTTGGAGGCGATGGCGGGCGGGAGCTTCGACGTGGCGTTGATGGACATCCGGATGAACGGGATGGATGGGTTCGAGACCACGAGGCGGTTGCGGGAGATGGTTTTGCCCGGGGAGACGTTGCGGGTGGTCGCGTTGACGGCGGACGTGAGCGCGGAGGCTCGGAGGCTGGCGGAGGAGGCTGGCATGGACGACTTCCTCGCGAAGCCGGTGAGCCCGGGCGAGCTGGGCGGGGTGCTGGAGCGACATGGGGGACGGAACAAGCATCAAGCCGGGAAAAACGGGGGCTGCGCCGTCACGACGGCCCGGGCGGATTCGCTGGTTTCGAGGGCGGTGGTGGATGACCTGTGCGAGTCCATGGGGTTTCGCGGGTACCACGCGCTGGTGTTTGGCCTCTGTGACGAGCGGGGTGCGACGATGCAGGCGTTGAGACGGGCGCTGGACGCCGGGGATGTCCCTGCGATCCGGGATGGGGCGCATGGGGTGAAGGGGGCGGCGATGACCCTTGGATTGGGAAGCCTTGCTGCGGCGGCGGAGGGGATCGGCAAGGCCGCCGAGGACGCGGCCGCCCGGGCGGAGGCGTGGTCCGGGCTCGTGGCCTTGATTCATCCGTCGCGTGAGGAGGCCCTTGCCGTGGCGGGAACGGCTTCGAAGAAGAGCGAGTGAAGGGGTCTCGAATCAGGGTTTGGGGGCCTTGGGGGCGTGGGGATGGAGAGCCTCGACCGTGGCGCCGGGCGGGACGCCGGACAGGACGGGGTGAAGGGAGTCCTGGCCGTTGGATCCGTTGCCGGCCCGGACCTCGATGGCGGGGCCACCCTTGGTTCCGAGGCGCCACCGGAGGCGCGAGCCGACGACGGCATTGGAGACGAGGATCCCGGGACGGACGTTCCGGTTGTGGAGGAGCCTTGTTTCGGCTTCATGCACTCCGACGGCCATGTCGATGCGCCCGTCCGCGTCGAAGTCGGCCAGGGCGATGCTGCGGCCTTGGGCGGGGATGGACAGGCCGGAGCGCGCGGCGCCGATGGGGCTGAAGCTTCCCGTGCCATCGCCGAGGAGGACGCATCCGAGGCCGGCGTCCTGTCGCGTGGATTCGGGGTCGAGGTGGAAGTCGTTCTGGGCAAGGACCAGGTCGAGGTGGCCGTCGCCATCGAGGTCGGCGGACGCGACGGCATGGGCTGACGAGGCTTGGGCCTCTTGGGGGAGCTCGCTGGGGGAGAAGTGGTCGCCCCGGTTAAGGAACACCATGGAGGCGGCGACGGGCACGAGGGTTTCCCGGGGCTTGGCCGGGGCGCCGGCAAGGATGGCGTCCATGTCGGCACGGCCGTAGGCGGCGTGGGAGGGGAATGCGACGGGCACCCATGGCAACGCGGCGGCGACGGCGCGCCATTCGCGGCGGGGGAACCATTTTCGCTCGGCATCGTCCCATGCGCCGAGGAGGGGTTCGGTGGCGCCCGAGCCATTGAAGTCGGCCCATGCCATGCGAATGCCCGGGGTCGAGGGGTGGACGGGTTCGGTCCTGAAATTGAGGCCGCGATTGGCGGCGACGAGGTCGATGAGGCCGTCCTCGTCGAAGTCACCGGCGGCAAGGCCGAGCCACCAACCGGCGAGGCCCGAGAGACCTGGGAGGGGCCATGGGGCGAGGGTGCCGCGGGTGTTGCGCCACGCGCGGAGCTCGCCGGCCTCGGCTGCGGTGACGAGGTCCGGGTCGCCGTCGAGGTCGAGGTCCGAGAACAGGGCGCCGGTGACCATGCCGGCGTCGGGGAAGGTCGCCGCGACGTGCCATGCCCCCTGGCGTCGCTGGAGGAGGCGCGAGGGCGCGTGCCGGGGGCCAATGCCCGGGGATGCCACGGTCGCCGACGAAGAGCTCGGGGACGCCGTCGGCGTCGAGGTCGGCGGCGGCGACGGAGCCCGGGTTCATGCCGGTGGCGGCGTGGGCGACGTCGCCCCAGAAAGGGCCGGCGAGAATGCAAGGCGTGTTGGTGAGGGCATCCTCGGTGGCGGAGAGGGCGACAAGCCAGCTTCCGGGCGCATGGGTGGAGAGGAGGGCGACGGCGGCGCGTTGGCCGGGGAGGGTGGCAGCGGGCGGGTTGGACAGGGGTCTCCATGGCCCGCCCTGCGGGGAATGAAACCATTGGAGGGGCTGGCCCCGGCCCCCCCCGACGAGGAGGGAAGGGCGGCCGTGGTCCTCGGGGTGGATCCATCCGACGACCGGTGCGCGGGTGGAGACGCGCCATGGGAGCAGGCGTTGCCTTGCGAAGTCGTCGAACGGCTCGTCGTGGTGCCGGTGAGGTGGGGCGAGGGGGGCGTCGGCGAGGAGCGGTGGAGCCGGGGTTGGCGAGGGTGGGCGTGGGGCTTCGTGGCTGGACTGGAAGATTTCGTAGAGGCGCCCGGGCGAGACGTCCGGGATGACCTTGCGGGTGCCGTCGCGCCAATCGACCACGAGCTGGAGCGGGCCGGCAGCGGGTGCGGCGGCGAAGGTGCGCATGGGGGCGTCGGAGGAGAGGTAGCGGCCGCCGGCGAGCATTTCCTGGGACTGGACGACGGGCCCGCCGAGCAGGCGGATCCTTGCGCCGATGCCGAGGGTATTGGGGGCGACGCCGCGGAGGGAGACGGCGAGGCGTGGTGCGGAGGCGTCATTGCGGAGAAGGGCGGCGGGGCCATTGAGCCGGTTGAGGACGACGTCGAGGTCGCCGTCGGAGTCGAGGTCGGCGAGGGCCATGCCGGTGTGGACGCCCTCGAGGTTGAAGCGCCACGGGACGGAGGCGTCGGAGAAGGTGCGGTTTCGTTGGTTGCGGAAGGCGACGAGCGGGGTTTCGAGCGGGGGGAAGCGTTGGAGGTGGCGAAGGCGGGTGGCCGGGGTGCGGGGATCCCGGGAGGCGGCGAGCTCCGCGAGCACGTCGGCGTGCTGGACGTCGTGGCCGTTGCCGGTTGCGACGAGGAGGTCCTCCCAGCCATCGAGGTCCACGTCGAGGAAGATGGCGCTCCATGACCATTCGGAGGTGGCGACGCCGGCCGCGCGTGCGACTTCGGCGAAGGAGCCGTCGTCGCGCGCGACGTGGAGGGTGTTGTGGGTGGCCTCGGGACGGAAGAGGGGGTCGAGGGTGGGGAAGGCGACGACGCCGGCGAGGGTGTTGGGGCGTTGCCATGCCCGGCGCGAGGCGAGGCGGCTGGTCATGTCGGCGACGAAAATGTCGTCGCGTCCGTCGCGGTCGATGTCGGCGACATCGACGGACATGGACGCGAGGGATTGATGGCGGAGTGCAAGTCTCGGCGCGGCCTTGAATCGTTTGCCGCTGTCGTTGAGCCAGACGCGGTCGGGCCAGAAGGCAAAGTCGTTGCAGACGTAGAGGTCGGGGAGGCCGTCGCCATTGATGTCGCGGAACTGGACGGCAAGGCCCCAGTCGGTGGGAGGCTCGCGAAGGGTGGCGCCGTCCTCGTCGAGGAAGGCGCCGGAGGTCCAGTTGACGGGTGCGAATCGGCCATGGCCCTGGTTGAGGTAGAGGAAGTCGCGTTCGCCGCGCTCGATGACCTCGACGCCGCCTGCGCGCGGGGTGACGGCGACGAAGCGACCCTCGGGCAGGACCTTGATGGAGCCGTCGGGCTGGCGGATGGCCTCGACGCGCAGGTTGGGCGGGTCATCTCGGAAGGTGTCGGTGCGGTAGTTCGCGACGTAGAGGTCGAGGTCGCCGTCGCCGTCCATGTCGGCGAGGGCCATGGACATGGCGCCGAATCGCGGGGCGAGGCGGCCGTCGGTCTTCTCCGAGAAGCGAGCGGAACCGTCGTTGAGGAAGAGGCGCGTGCCCTTGCCGAGGGCGTTGACGAGGAGGTCGAGGTCGCCGTCGCCATCGACGTCAGCCATGGCGGCGCCGGTGGAAGGTTGGTCGTCGCAGGCGACCATGGCGCGTGCGGTGACGTCCTCGAAGCGCCAGTTTCCGAGGTTGCGATAGAGGGCGTTGGGGCCCTCGAGACGACAGAAGTAGATGTCCGGGAGAGCGTCGCCATCGACGTCGCCGAGGGCGACGCCGGAGCCGTTTTCCAGGACACGATTGTTGGCGGAGGAGGACTCGGCGAGGTGGTTGGTGAAGGCGATGCCGGACACGTGCGGGGGCACGAGGTTGAAGCCGTTGGTGCCAAAGGGCTGGGCGAGCGGCCTCCATCGGCCGTGAGGAAAGGGGGTCCACGCGTTGGCGTCGGCCCGGACGAGGAGGGCGAGGATCCACGGCGCACCGAGGAGGCAAGCGAGGGCGAGTGCCGTCGCAGTGGGGCCGCGATGGCGGGACGACGGGGGGAGGGGCCATCGCGCCGGGGAGGACGGATGGCCCGGCGCGCCATGGATGTGCGCGCCGAGGGTCATGTTACTTGCCGTGGGCGGCGCGGAGGTGCTCGCCGATGGCGTCGAGGCCGAAGTCGTTCTCGGGGTTGCGCCAGACGGCATGGACGTGGTTGGCGTCGTTCTGGGTGTTGTCGTATTCGAGGAGGAAGGTGGGGCCAACGAGGCGGTAGTAGTGGCGTTGGCCCTTGGCGGGGCTGCCGGCCCATGCGAAGCGGACGGCGTGGATCCCGGCTTTCTCGATCTTGGCCCATTCCTCGGCGGCCATGTCGTCGCGGAGGCGGCCGACGTACTCGCGGATGAGCGAGACGGCGAGGGTCCTTGAGGCTTCCGGCATGTCGCCAAGGGTGACGCCGCGGGGGTCTGCGAGCTGGGCCTTGCGGGCGTTGCTGGTGAGGATGTCGTCGGGGGCCTTGGGATCGACGATGGCCTTGGACTGGAGCTCGATGGGGAGGGATGTGAGGAGCCTCCGGCCGAGGTCTTCCTCGGCGTCGAGGGTGCGGAGGCCGCGGCGTGGACCGACGCGGACCTCCGCGGGGTTGGTGCCCATGAAGCTTGGGGTACCCGAGACGACCTTGCCGTTGGCGATGGTGAAGTTGAGGGAGAGGTGATGACCCTCGAAGCGCCAGCCCCATGCGCCGACAGGGCCGGGCTGGCCGAAGACGGAGACATGGTAGATGCCGGGGTCTCGCGGGAAGCGGCGGTTGGGGCCCTCGATGTCTTGGAGGACCTGCTCAAGGCTCATGATGGTGGTGGCCTTGAGGTGGCCGCGATGGCTGAGGGCGGAGCCCAGGAGGCCGTGGGCAAGGTGCTGCTGGGCAACGGCGAGCTCGCGGAGCTGGATGCCGCGACGCTCGACCGGTACGAACTGCCAGTTGAGGCGCTCGTCGTGGGTCCATGCAAAGACGGTCTTCATGCGCTGCTCCTCGGTCAGGGCGGCCAGGAAGCGGGTGGCGGCGTCGGCCATGTCCGCTGCGGGGTCGGATGCGAGCACGCGTGCGGAGCAGCAAAGGGCGATTGCGATGGCCGACCATGGAGAGATCATGCGCCAGAGTTTTCCGGGACCGACGCGACGAACCAACCAAAAACGGCGGGGAGCGGGGCGGGTCGCCAATCCGTGCACAAGGAGGAGGGAAGCTCGCAATCCGCAAGCGGGCGGGTTTCGGCAGGCTTGGTGGCCGCCGGGGCAGGTTTCACTGGCTTCATCCCACAAGGCCAGCCTTGGGCCGGGTCTTGGGGGGCCTTGTTGTATGAATCACGCGAAGATCAGGGCCGATGATTTCATCGGTTGATTGGGCCAGTGAACCCTCGAAAGTGGCTTCGCCCCTTCGGCGCGCAGCGTGACTGCTTGCGGTATGGTGCCTTCGAGCCCGTCGCGAAGAATAGTTCCAAGGTGCGCAGATGTATTGGTT